>JAUUWD010000316.1 GCA_030589225.1 Desulfobacteraceae bacterium
GCTCTTCCATAGGTCCCATTAGGACAACAGAACGCGTGGTCTTCCTCATGGGGTTAATAATTGTCTGGGTGGCCTCGGAATAGAGGACCATGGGGGAGCAGAGAGAAACCACTTCCCTGATCCGGATGTTTTTAATGATCATTTCAGGATTTGGTTCCTTTTGCCTGTCCACTGGTGCTATGGAATCTGCCACCACATTTGCTCCCAGGGAAACGAAAAAGGAGAGAAAGATCCAAAGCGCAATTGATGCCAGTGCAGATGTGGCAATGCTTTTAAAGGATATGGAAAACAGGATGGAGACGGCAAGCCAGAAGGAAATATAGAAAATGCTGATAATGAGATAAACAAAAAGACGCCAGATTTCTTCAATACCAGGCACGATTCCCACAATGACCAGTCCCAGGCCGGAAATGACCAGAACAATGGCTATCAGCATAATGGTAATTGTGGCCACGCCGGCCAGGAATTTCCCATTGATCACTGCATCACGGTAAATGGGTTGAGAAATGAGTTTTATCAGGGTTCCGTCGGCCCTTTCACGGTTGATGGAATCAAAGGCCAGAACCAGGCCTATAAGTGGGCCGAAGAAGGCCACAAACTGGACCATTGAAAACAGCGCGCCCGTTGCGCTAAAGAGCATTAGAAAGGGAAACCTTGTAATGGCAAGGGCTTCCAGGTTTTCTTTCATGTGGATCCCCGCCATGTAGCTGGAGATAAAACTGACCATGGCAATAAGGGCAAAAAGGATCACAAATCTGTAACTGCTGAAGTGATCGCAAAGTTCCTTTTTAAAAACAACGTACAGACCCTGCATGTTCATACCTCCTGGAAATATTTCATATAGATCTCTTCCAAGGAATACTCCTTTTCACCCACACCGAACTTTTCCTTTGCCAGGGATTCTATGGTGCCCTCAGCGACCATCTCCCCATGTATCATGATCCCCACGCGATGGGATATCTTTTGAACCTGGTAAAGGTTGTGAGATGAGAGAAGTACAGTTATTTGTTTGTCACGATTCAAGGATTTAATGAACTCCATCAACCGCATTGCACCGTCGGGGTCAAGGCCAATGGTGGGTTCGTCAAGAAAGAGTAGCTTGGGGTCTTTGATGAGGACTTCTGCAAATCCCAGACGCTGCTTCATCCCCCGTGAAAATGCGCCCACATTTTTACGCGCATCCTGTTTAAGCCCAACCAGATCCAGCAGTTCATCTATCTTTTCAGATGCCTTATCCGTTTGAATGCCATTAAGGCTGGCCACATATTCCAGGTTTTGAACCGCGTCCAGATCTCCATAAAAACCGACATTTTCAGGGAGGTAGCCAGCAATACGCTTTACTTCTCTCGCGCTTCGTAAAGGATCGAACCCGCAAACTTTTGCGGAACCCGCTGATGGGTGACTCAGGCCCATGAGCATCAATAGTGTGGTGGTTTTCCCCGCACCGTTCGGGCCTAAGAATCCGAACACCTCCCCTTCATTTACCTTGAAGCTAAGGTCTTTCACCACTGTCTGGCGGTTATAGCGCTTGGTGAGATTTACTGTTTCAATGATTGTACTGGCTTCCATTTTAACGCCTTCCTAAGCGAATAAAAAGGGCAACGAGCCCTGCCATTACCAGCACGATAATGCCAATACCTATCCAACCCCAGGCAGTGGAAGCCCTGACAGTGACCCTCAACTCAATGGCCTTGGATACCTTGCCTGCATCAGCGGTGAGGCCCACCGAGTAATCACCTACCAGGGCCTGGTCAGTGGGGGTAATGGAGACCTCAACCTGCTTGAGCTCTTCAGGGGCAAGGGCGTCGATCCTGTCAGGGTCGAATTTCACTTTCCAGTTTTCCGGTTTAAAGGAAAGAAAACGTACATTGTTAAGAGTGGCGGAGCCGTTGTTTTGCACGTAAAAAGAAAGGTTGCCTTCCTTTCCGCGAACAGTGTTCATGGAGAGAAGACCGTTTGCCGTGCCCGCATTGAGCTTGTAAGTGCCTGTCAGGACCACTGTCAGAGTAGCCTCGCCTTTTGCCTCCGGCGAAGTCACCTTGACCAGGATGGGATATTCACCCGGTTTTGCCATGGGGTGGGGCTTTACCGCAACAGCCATGGTCTGGCTCTGATCCCCCTTTAATCGCAGGCTGGAGATGAACTTGTCTTCATAGGCAGGTTTGAAGTTTATTTCCCAGTTTTTCGGTCCCTGGGAACTCAGGTTAAAGATTGTATCCTTGTCTATTTTGTTGGCGACCTCCAGGGAAAACTCAAATTCGGAGTCAGTGGGTCCCTTGAGCACCGGGTAGGATGTGGTGATTTTGACGCCCTCTGCTTTTTTCTCTTTTTTCTCTTCCTTGACCGTAATGACGACTTGGCCTGTTGAAGTCAGTTTACCATCTTCAGTGCGCGCCTGGATGCCAAATGTGTATTTATCAGGACCTGCGTCTTCTCCCGGTTCTGCCCTGAGTGTCAGGTTCTTGGATGTGTCGCTCTTAACGTGAACACCTGTCACCCCAAAGCTGTATGTCTTGATCCATGCCTTCCATCCCTTTGGAATAGATGTTACCGAGAGTGAAATATTCTCATCACGTCTTCCCTGATTGGTTACGATCAGGTCAATGCTGACACCTTCGTCCTCGGAAACGATTACACCTGTATATTCAGGGGTAACTGAGATGCCTCGCTCTGGCAGGTCTTTCTTTTTATCCTCTTCCTTTGCAAATGTAAAAGAGCTAAAACACGTCACCAGCCAAACAACGATCATGAAGATTACAGGTGTTAAAAGATATGAACCGTTGTGTCTCCGTCTCATGAAACCAAACCTCCTTTTAAAATGGATGAACTTAGTTCGCTTCACTCATCCCGCTTGCAGCGGGAGAATAATGGAAAAATGGAATTGTGGAATAAAGCTCAAATAACAAAATCCAAATGTCAAATCAAATCCAAAACCCGCAATCCGAAATCCAAAATTGTGCCTGAACGGGGTTTTCGTTCAGGCACTAACTTGTATCCATTTTCGCATGTTTTTCCAGGGAATGTGCGTCGTACCCTGCTTTTTTGTAATTGTCAAGGGCCCTCATCTTTGTACTCTTGTCTTTTGTCTTTTCTGAGTGTTTGTC
>JAUUWD010000120.1 GCA_030589225.1 Desulfobacteraceae bacterium
ACCAAAAGGGCAGGTTCTCGATGTGGCTATGGGGGGCGGGGCAAATGCGGTTTACCTGGCCAGGATGGGTTTTGAAGTCGAAGGAGTTGACATATCAGCCGAAGCAGTAAATACGGCCCTGGAATTGGCGCGTAAGTCTGGTGTGAATCTCAAAGCCCGGCTGGCTGATCTGGAGAGCAACTATCGTATTCGGAAGAGTTCATACGACGTCATTGTCTGCTTTAAGTACTTGCAACGCTCCCTTATCCAACAGATGAAAGATGGTCTGCGCACCGGTGGCATGGTGGTATATGAGACCTTTATCGTTGACCAGGCCAGATTTGGTAAGCCAAAAAATCCGGACCATCTGCTGAAGCACAATGAGCTTCTTGATCTATTTCGTGATTTCCGATGCCTTCGCTATCGTGAAGGTATTTTTGAAAGCAGAAAGGCTATTGCAAGTATAATTGCGGAAAAGACATAAACTTAGGAGTGCCTGGAATGCGAGATAATACTCTGAACATCCTCATTGGCGGTGAAGCGGGTCAAGGACTGGTCACCGTTGGACAACTCCTGGCCAAAAGCCTCGCGCGAAGCGGCTATTCCATACTCATAACACAAAGCTACCAGTCTCGCATACGAGGCGGGCATAACACCTTTGCCATCCGGGCGGGGGCTGAAAAGATCATTGCCCCAAGAGAGCCTGTAGACCTTTTGGTCGCTCTCGACAGTGACACCGTCACTCTTCATCGCGGGAATCTAACTTCTCACGGGATCATCGTCCTTGATACCGCCTTAGATATTGATAGTGGTTTTCTTTTAAAAGTACCTTTTAAGGAATTGGCCCAAAACAGGTTCTCAAACATCGTAGCCCTTGGGGTGGTCGGGTCCATTGTTGGTTTGAGCGAAAGCCTGATGGCAGGGGCATTGGATGATTTCCTTGACAAAAAGGACGCGAGTTTGGCTGTAGAAAACCAACGTGTGCTTGCATCTGCCGTAAGGTGGACGGCAGAACACGCAAAATTCGGCCTTAAACTCCCCACTATCCCAAACACCTCTCGGCGCTTGATGATGAATGGCAACGAGGCCATTGCCCTTGGGGCCCTTTCTGCTGGCTTAAAGTTTGCTGCCTTCTATCCCATGACCCCTGCTACCTCCATCAATCTGAACCTGGCAGGCCATGCCAAGAAAATGGGTTTAATTGTGGAACAGGCGGAAGATGAGATTGCGGCCATCAACATGGCTATCGGGGCTTCATTTGCTGGAACCCTAAGTATGGTGGCAACATCCGGGGGTGGATTTGCCCTTATGGTGGAAGGGGTCAGTCTGGCAGCCATGACGGAAACCCCCCTGGTGGTCGTGGTGGCCCAACGCCCCGGACCAGCAACTGGCCTTCCCACAAGAACCGAACAGGCTGACCTCGAGTTTGTCCTGCACGCTGGTCACGGTGAGTTTCCACGAGCAGTCTTTGCACCTGGAACGGTGGAAGAATGCTTTCACCTCACCCGCAAGGCCTTTGAGCTGGCAGAGCGATATCAGGGCCCAATGTTTCTTCTGACCGACCAGTTTCTCGCGGATTCCTATCGCACTGTGATCCCTTTTGATGTTGAGAAGTTCCCCCCAGTGCCTGTATGTACCGAGAAAGCTGCGACTTCCCCTTATGCACGTTATGCCATAACAGAAAGCGGAGTTTCTCCTCGCCTCCTTCCGGGGATGACCGAACATCTTGTGGTAGCTGATAGCGATGAGCATACAGAGGGAGGTCACATTACGGAAGATCTTACCGTGAGAAGGAAGATGTTGGAAAAGAGGCTGAGAAAGGAGAAAGGAATTCAAACTGATGTCATCCCTCCGGATATTGAAGGGGAAACCAAACCGGACCTGTTGCTGGTCTCATGGGGTTCGAGCAAGGGTGCGGTCCTCGAAGCGGCTTCACTTCTGAGATCCAACGGGGAAAGGGTCGCCACGCTTCATTTTTCGCAGGTTTGGCCGCTTATTCCTGACCAGTTTTTAGGACGCCTACAGGATGCAAGGCAGGTCATCAGTATTGAGAGCAACGCCAGCGGTCAACTGGCGCGGCTGATCCGGCGAGAGTCGGGGTTTGAAATCAAGAAGAAAGTGCTTCGATATGATGGACTGCCGTTAACACCCGAGTCAATACTTCGAGAATTAAACCGATGACCTGAATCGACAGCGAGGATATACATGGTAGATACTGATGATTACGGAAACTACGAGACAGCCTGGTGCCCGGGCTGTGGAAATCATTCAATTTTGGAGGCAATAAAACAAGCGCTGGTAGCCAGGCAACTGAAGCCTCATGAGGTGCTGTTTGTCTCTGGTATTGGTCAGGCTGCCAAGGCACCTCATTATCTTAATGCAAATGTCTTCAATGGCCTTCACGGCCGATCGCTCCCGGTGGCCACAGGCGCGAAGCTTACCAACCCGAAACTCACGATAATTGTTGAAAGTGGTGACGGGTGTAATTACGGAGAGGGTGGCAACCACTTTCTGGCGGCCATTCGTAGAAACATCGACATAACACTTTTGGTACACAATAATCAGGTATACGGCCTGACCAAGGGACAGGCCAGCCCCACATCTCCCGAAGGTTTTGTAACAAAGGCTCAGCCTGAAGGCGTGCCGTCACTCCCTTTCAGTCCAATCGTAGTGGCCGTGGCCATGCGGGCGGGTTTTATTGCCCGCGGTTTCTCCGGCAAGATGGATCATTTGTCCGAGTTAATTCAGCAGGGCATTGCTCATCGGGGCTTTGCCCTAATTGACGTATTACAGCCCTGTGTCTCTTTCAACAAGGTCAATACCTTTTCCTGGTACAAGGAGCGATGTAACCCGCTACCAGCAGGATACGACCCTACGGATTGGGAGGCAGCCATAAAGGTGGCTGGTGAATGGGGAGATAAAATTCCGATTGGTATCATTTACCGCAACGACAGGCCACCCTTTGAAGATCACTTTCCGGTATTAAGTCAAGGGCCTTTGGTTGGACGGGATGTTGACCGGGTGACGCTAACCAAAATCATGGAAGGCTATTTGTAGATCAGAAGAAACGCCTTTCCGCATTTCCTCAACCAAGGGCAGATTGCGCGGCAAAAAGAGAAAAAGAACGACTTTCAGACGGAAACTTATTAAGGGATAAAATTAAGGGATACATATGGTGCTGGATGATTTCAAACCGATAAAGATCCAACACAAAGAGATATTTAAACACTTCTTTCTTCAGGACCCTCCTCAGACTTCTGAATTAACCTTTACGAATCTCTTCATCTGGCGGCATCATTACCATCCCATATGGCTTCAGTGGGAAGACTGCATGCTGATTATTTTCAAACCTGAGGGGGTTTTACCATTCTGCCTGCCACCTATTGGTCCTGGAAATAAAAAAAAGGCCCTCGATATCCTTTGCGAAACACTTCAGCAGCTCACCACGGATGTGAAGATTTGCAGAGTAAGTGAGGAATTCGTTGAAAAATCCGTGAATCATGACCATTATGCCTCTTTTTTCGATCGAGACAATAGTGATTACGTCTACCGCACTCTGGATCTCATCCAGTTATCCGGGAGAAAGTATCACAAAAAGAAAAACCTTTTAAATCGATTTATTAAAAACTATACATTCGAATATCGTCACCTGGACATGGAGCTTGTGGAGTGTTTACTTGATATGCAGGAAAAATGGTGCGAGATAAAAGAGTGTGTTGACAAACCCGACCTTCTTGCAGAAGATTATGCTGTATATGAAGCCCTCACCCATTATGAGGAGCTTGATTATCGAGGAGGCGCTATACAGATCAATTCCAGGATTGAGGCCTTTTCCATAGGAGAGCCGCTAAACACCGATACCGCAGTAATTCATTTTGAGAAGGCCAACCCCGAAATCCCAGGCCTCTATGGTGCAATAAACCAGCTCTTTTGCACTAACGACTGGTCTGATATTGAGTACATCAATAGAGAACAGGATCTGGGTATTGAAGGTTTAAGGAAGGCCAAAGAATCCTATAATCCCCACCATATGGTGAATAAATATACTCTCAGCCCTAAAAAGTAGCACTTTAGTTCTTGTCTCAAATAGATAAAGTGGTAACCGTTCACGGGTTCAAAGATTCAGGGGTTCACGGTTCAATTCTCGTCCACGGAGTGCATTTGGGTTACATATTTATGAGAAAAAGCGTCAGCTTCGTCAGGCCTAATCCAAAATTTGGAGCTAAATTGGCAATTACTTGGGAAAATGAGCGTTTTTAACGACGATTTCGGGTCTTCAATCCCTTCTTTGTCCTTAACCCTGAACGTTGAACCCTGAACCAGTGAACGGTTACAAAGATCCAAGCGAAAAAAACCTTTAGCAAAGAGCGAGGTAGGTCATGAATGTGTTTAAACTAAATAGCTGGTCCCCCTATGTTGCGGGTGGCATGGTAGGAATTCTCATTTGCCTGTCGGTCCTGATAACCGGAAAGTACTTTGGTGCGTCCACGACCTTTGTCCGTTCAGCCGGCCTGATTGAAAAGGTATTTGCATCTGAACGGGTGGAAAAGATGGACTATTTCGTACAGAAAAAGGTGAGAATTGACTGGCAGTGGATGTTTGTCGTTGGTGTTTTCTTTGGATCCTTGCTCTCCTCAAGAATTTCAGGGGACTATAGGAAAGCAGCTCTACCACCCATGTGGGAGACAAGGTTCGGGCCTAATAGAGCCAAGAGATGGGTTATTGCCTTTGTTGGGGGCATTATTGCCATGTTTGGGGCGCGCATGGCCGGAGGGTGACCAAGCGGTCACGGATTGAGCGGTTCGGCTCAATTAGCAGTAAGTGGTTATATCGCCTTGATCTGCTTTTTTATTTCAGGAATTATCATGGCGAAAATACTTTATGGAGGAGGTGAAAACCGATGAACTTACTTTTTTGGGGACTTGTTACTGGCATCTTTTTCGGTTTTCTTCTCCAGAAAGGCCAGGTCTTAAGATACGATAAACAGTTGGGCGCCCTTCGTCTCAGTGATTTTACAATTGTAAAGTTCATGCTCTCCACGGTAATAGTGGCCATGGTTGGCATCTATTTTCTCCATGACTTGGGTCTGGTAGCGTTGAAACCAAAAACGACAGCGCTTGGAGCCAATATCATAGGGGGTCTCATCTTCGGCGCAGGCTGGGGTCTGCTGGGTTATTGCCCGGCTACAGCAGTCGGCGCTCTGGGTGAAGGAAGATGGGACAGTCTATTTGGAATTATCGGCATGCTGTTCGGTGCTGCCATTTACGCTGAAGTCTACCCTGCCCTAAAAACAAATGTGCTTGCGTGGGGGAACTTCGGGAAAATCACCCTTCCCGGCGTATTGGGTATTAACCACTGGATAGTTATAGTAGTCCTGATAATCGCGTTTTGCAGCCTGTTTTACTGGTTTGAGAAAAAAGGAGTTTGATTAATCCCTTAAACCATCCCTCAGTAGCGGGATGGTCCCAGTTCTGCTACACGTGTTAGATAGTGATTTGTGATGCCCTATGGAATAAAGTTCAAATGACAAAATCCATATGACAAATCAAATCCAAAACCCCAATGTCAAAATGTTTTCCAAAACGATCACTTATTTATCTTATTCCCATTGTGCATCTTCACCAGTGTAGGCTGCGTGTGAGTCAAATTACCAGCCCCCAGAGGAGGTGGCTTGTTTTTGTTTGTCCTGGAAGGTAAGTTGATCAAAGT
>JAUUWD010000109.1 GCA_030589225.1 Desulfobacteraceae bacterium
GGGCTGTAATGTGGAACTTCCAGCAAAAAGGAGTAATAAGAATTTCAGATTTAAAATTTAAGATTGAAGATTTAGAATTAGATTTAATAGACATGGGGGCAGATGATATTTTAGTGGAAGAAGAAGGAGTTACCATTTTTACCAATATTAAAGATTTACAGAAAGTAAAAAACTTTTTGGAAGAAAATTAGGCATGACACAACATTTCCTTGAAGAGGGAAAGAGTGTACCTGTGACTGTCTTGAAGATTGGACCCTGTGTCGTGACCCAGAAGAAGACCGTTGAGAAAGAGGGATATAATGCAATCCAGGTAGGGTATGAGCCCAAAAAAGAGAGTCGGGTTAATAAACCTTTGCGGGGTCATTTCAGGGCAGCAGGGGAAAGATATTTCGCACATTTAAATGAGATACGCATTGATGACCCTGAAACCTTCGAGCTCGGCCAGGAGATCAAATCAGATATTTTTAATGTCAATGATGTCGTTCATGTGATTGGTATTAGCAAAGGCAGGGGATTCAGTGGTGTTATTAAACGGTGGGGTTTCTCCGGAGGAAGGAAGACCCACGGATCCCGTTCGCACAGGATTCCTGGTTCGATCGGATGCAGTGCTACGCCTGGGAGGGTTCAGAAAGGGAAAAAACTTCCCGGCAGAATGGGATGCCACCGTGTTACAATCAAGAATCTAAAAGTAGTTGGCGTTAGGCCTGAAATGGATGTGGTTCTGGTCCGGGGGGCTGTACCGGGAAGTACCAACGGCCTTATTGAAATTAGTAAGGTTTGATGCAGTGTTTATTAAGTTTGTTGTGTTCATAGGTCCTGACTCGATTAATCCGGTGAACCCGACAGACTCAACGAACGAGGAAAGGGTAAGGGGCTCGAGATGACTGTCGTGGATGTCCTCAATCTTCAAAAGGAAAAGGTTTCTGAAGTGGAACTGAGGAAAGAAGTCTTTGATGTTCCAACAAAAAAGCATGTCCTTCATCAGGTCGTGGTTAGTCAGCTTGCCAGTCACAGGTCAGGAACTGCTGCCACAAAAGGCCGTTCAAAGGTTAAAGCCTCGGGGAGAAAGCTCTGGCGGCAAAAGGGGACTGGCAGGGCGAGAGTTGGATCTGCTGCCTCTCCCACAAGAAGGGGAGGAGGCGTGGCTTTTGGACCGAACCCCCGTAAATATGTTCACAAGGTCCCGAAGAAAGTAAAAAAGACTGCTCTGTGCATGGCGTTGACAGATAAAGTCCAGACCGATAGCCTTAAAGTGATCGATAGTTTTGACCTTCCGGAGATCAAGACAAAAAATTTTGTTGGAGTTATGAAAATTTTTGATGTAAATAAGGCACTGATTGTGACTGAAGACAAACTGGTAAACTTGGAAAAATCATCTAAAAATGTCCCATGGGTGAAGGTGATGCGGTACCAGGGGCTTAACGTTTATGATATCCTGAAATATGATCTTCTTTTCCTGGAGCAATCCGCCGTAGGAAAGATAGAGGAGGCGTTGATATCGTGATGGATATCTACCAGGTGATTAAAGAGCCGCGCATCACGGAAAAAGCGAACATTCAGAAGGAAGATACTAACCAAGTAACCTTCAAGGTGCACAAAAAAGCTAATAAGGTGGAAATAAGACAGGCCGTTGAGACCTTTTTTAAGACAAAGGTTTTGGATGTGCGGACTATGAACGTGCGTGGCAAGCGGCGCAGGATGGGAAAAACCGTGGGAAAGAAGTCTGATTGGAAGAAGGCGGTTGTCAGGCTGGCCCCGGGGGAGAACATCGAATTTTTTGAAGGAATGTAAAGTGACCAGGTAATGCGGAGCAAGTAATGGGTATTAAGACGAATAAGCCAACCTCACCGGGAAGAAGATTTCAGAGCTCCTCTACGTTTGAGGAAGTAACTCGCAAGGGACCTGAGAAAAGCCTTCTTGCAGGCATTAGAAAAACGGGAGGCAGGAATTCGGCTGGCCGTATGACTATACGGCATAGGGGAGGCGGTCACAAACGAAAATACAGGTTGATCGATTTCAGGAGGAATAAGGATGGGGTTCCTGCTCGAGTGGCCTCGATTGAATATGATCCGAACCGTTCGTCAAATATAGCTCTTTTGCATTATGTAGACGGAGAAAAACGGTACATCCTGGCCCCACTCAAACTTCGGGTAGGAGATCAGGTGAACTCGGGTCCGGGTGCGGAAATTAAGCCAGGTAATTCCATTTCCCTGAGGGAAATGCCTTTGGGAACACACATCCACAATATTGAACTAAAGATTGGGCATGGTGGACAGCTGGCCAGAAGCGCAGGAAGTTATGCGCAACTAATGGCAAAAGAAGGAAAGTATGCCCAGATCAAACTTCCATCCGGTGAGGTACGAATGGTCCTTCTGGACTGTAAGGCAACGATAGGTCAGGTCGGCAACCTTGACCATGAAAACATATCTATCGGTAAAGCCGGTAGAAATAGATGGTTAGGGAAAAGACCCCATGTGAGGGGTGTTGCCATGAACCCAGTGGATCATCCTCATGGTGGAGGAGAAGGAAAGTCCTCAGGTGGACGTCATCCTGTGACCCCTTGGGGTGTTCCGACCAAGGGCTACAGGACCAGAGTCAGGAAGTCGAGCGACAGGCTTATTGTAAAAAGACGAAAAAAGTAGTCTCACGAATCCCATCGTAAATCGGCTCCCTTCAAGAGAGAAGCCGGGATGGGGTGTAAATTGAATCAAGAGGGAGAAAAACCTTGCCAAGATCGTTAAAAAAAGGACCTTTTGTCGATGAACATCTATTGAGGAAGGTACAAAACGTGGCAGGAACAATGAGCAGGAAAATCGTCAAGACATGGTCGCGCAGGTCAACGATTCTTCCTGAGTTTGTCGGCCTGACATTTGCGGTGCACAATGGTAGAAAATTCCTGCCAGTATTTGTTACTGAAGACATGGTAGGGCATAAATTGGGTGAATTTGCCCCCACACGAACCTTTTATGGACATGCCGGGGATAAGAAATCCAGGTTGAAGGGCAAGAAGAAATAACCGCTAAAGGCTGAGTGCCTGAATTGGAATGTTATTATGGAAACGAGGGCAGTGGCAAAATTTGTTAGGATTTCACCCCGCAAGATTCGTTTGGTTATGGATCAAGTCAGGGGGAAGCAGGTCGGAGAGGCATTGAATATGCTTTCCTTTGCACCCCAGAGAGGGGCGCGAATACTAAAAAAATTAGTCAATTCAGCGATTGCGAATGCTGAACAAAATACAGGTGTGGACGTGGACTCCCTTTACATAATGCGGGTTTATGCTGACGAAGGACCAACCCTGAAGCGGTGGCGGCCCCGGGCACAAGGGCGTGCAACGCCCATAAGGAAGAGAACGAGTCATCTTACTGTTGTCCTGAATGAGAAGTAGATCAATAATGTGTTTTCGGAATTGAGAATGTAGAATTCGGATTGTTTGTAATCCACTTTGATTATTTAGCAGCTTAACCACATAACCGTTTAATCGCTCTGGAGGTGTGTATTGGGCCAGAAAGTTCATCCGATCGGCTTTAGATTGGGAATCAATAGAACCTGGGATTCGAGATGGTTTGCTCGCAAGGAATACAGTGATTTTGTCCTTGAAGATTACAACATCAGGAAGTTTTTGAAAAAGAGACTTTTTCAGGCCGGTGTGGCAAGAATAGAGATTGAAAGAGCTGCCAATAAGGTCCGAATTCGTATATACACCGCCAGACCTGGGATTATTATAGGCAAAAAGGGCGTTGAGATTGAAAAGCTGAAGCGAGAACTTGAAAAAATGATCAATAGGGAGATCATTATAGATATTCAAGAAGTAAGAAAAGCTGAGGTTGAAGCACAGTTAGTTGCAGAGAACGTGGCTCTGCAACTGGTTCGGAGAATAGCTTTCAGGCGGGCTATGAAGAAGAGTGTAACTGCTGCTTTGAGGTTTGGGGCCCAGGGCATCAAAATTGCCTGTAGCGGCAGGTTGGGAGGGGCTGAGATGGCTCGCCGGGAGTGGTATCGGGAAGGCAGAGTTCCTCTTCACACCCTCAGAGCTGACATAGATTATGGCTTTGCCGAAGCGCGCACAACATACGGAATAATTGGAGTTAAGGTGATTATATTCAAAGGCGAAATTTTGCCGGATAAAACCAAAAAAGAATAGGGGCCCTTTATGCTAAGCCCAAAAAAGGTCAAATATCGCAAGAGGCAAAAGGGTAGGACAAAAGGTAAGGCTTTGCGGGGTAGCACTCTGGAGTTTGGTGACTATGGTTTGCAGGCCCTGGAATGTGGCCATATGACTGCCCAACAGATAGAATCGGCCCGAGTCGCCGTAACAAGGCATATAAAACGCGGGGGAAAGATTTGGATCCGGGTTTTTCCGGATAAATCGTTTACCAAAAAACCCGCTGAAACGAGGATGGGCAAAGGTAAAGGTGCACCTGAAGGATGGGTGGCCGTGGTGAAGCCAGGAAGGATCCTGTACGAATTAGAAGGGGTGGCCGAGACTGTGGCCGCAGAGGCCTTTCGATTGGCTGGTCACAAGCTGCCGTTTGCTACAAGATTCGTTATCAGGAGATCGTAAACTCATGAAGGCAAAGGAGTTGAAAGAGCTAACTGAAGAAGAGCTCATGGAGAGGACAAAAGAGTTGGGCAGGGAGTTGTTTAATTTGCGGTTCCAGAAGGCTACTGGTCAGCTTGGAAATACTGCCGTAATTCCCAAAACAAAAAAAGACCTGGCACGGGTAAAGACGGTGATCAGGGAATTGGAAATCTCCAGAGCAGGAAGGTAAGTTTCTCGCACATGAAGTTGCTTTTTTAATATTTGAGGTGCAGATGACAGAGCGCGGATTACGAAGAAGGCTGGTGGGGACCGTTGTGAGCAACAGGATGAATAAAACGGCCCTGGTTTTAGTCGAACGGTTAACGAAACATCGGACCTATAATAAGTATGTCAAAAGGCGTGTAAAATATATGGCTCATGATCCCCAAAACCTGTGCCAAATCGGGGACAAGGTGAGGATCATTGAAAGCCGACCTCTCAGCAAGAGGAAGAGGTGGCATGTCATTGAGAGAATCAATATTGTAGTTTAGATTGAATGGAGAGATAGCTCACCGGGGTTGGGGATATGATACAGACTCAAACGAAATTGAAGGTTGCTGACAATTCTGGAGCCAAATTGCTTTCCTGCATAAAGGTGCTGGGTGGGTCTAAGAGGAGATACGCCAGTGTAGGAGATATCATAGTTGTATCGGTGAAGGAGGCGATGCCCAATTCCAAGGTGAAAAAGGGAGATGTTGTTCGAGCGGTGATTGTCAGAACAGCAAAAGGGCTCCGCAGACAGGATGGGTCCTATATAAAATTTGATGATAACTCGGCAGTATTGATCAACCAGCAAATGGAGCCCATCGGGACTCGAATCTTTGGGCCGGTAGCAAGAGAATTGAGAGCAAAAAATTTCATGAAGATCATTTCATTGGCCCCAGAAGTTCTTTGAGGAAATCGGGAGTAGTAGAAGTGCGGAAAAAACACCCTAAAATCAGGAAAAATGATAAGGTTATTGTTCTTGCCGGAAAAGAGAGAGGTAAGATCGGGACAGTTTTGAAAGTTGATCCTGAGAAAGAGCGCGTGATAATTGAGAAAGTCAATATGGTTAAGAAACACGCGAAGGCGAGTGCGCAAACTGCCCAAGGTGGAATTATTGAAAAGGAAGCTCCCCTGAATATTTCTGACGTGATGATTGTTTGCAACAAGTGCACTGAACCTACCAGAATCGGAAAACGCGTACTTGAGGACGGTTCAAAGATTCGTGTTTGCAAGAAGTGTGGCGAACCAATGGATGAGTGAGGGGATTGGGGATTGATTATTGACTATTGATGATTGGCGATTAACTCTTTAAACAGGGTGTTTTTTTTCAAATAGTCAATCTTCAATCGAAAATAGTCAATTTGTTGACAGAAGCTAAATAATATGGGATTTTGATCGGTTGTTTTCTGTGGGTTCCGTATGATGGGAACTGT
>JAUUWD010000314.1 GCA_030589225.1 Desulfobacteraceae bacterium
GACAAAAGGATAGCGCACGCACGTGTCCTTGTGCCCGATGCCTCATATGATCATTTTGAGCCGGTCATGCCTAAAATTGTTGAAGCCCTTGGCCTGGACGCCTGGTACAGGGGACTCTCAGGTAAGATCGTGTTCATAAAGCCAAATATGATCGGCTTGTTCCCGCCCGATCGGCACGCAACAACACACCCTTTGGTTGTAGGTGCGATCGCCAAATTTTTCCGGGAAGCAGGGGCAAAGGTTATTGTGGGCGATAATTGCGGGGTGGGCGGCTATGGCCTCAACCAGAAGGTGGCCCAGGTAACCGGTATAATTGATGCGGTCCATGACGCATATAAGAACATAGCCATGAATACCTGTCTGGTTTCTTTAGGCTCTAAGTTCTTGCATTCAATTGCCGTGTCTCGGGATATACTCGAGGCAGATGTCCTAATAAACCTTCCCAAGATGAAGACACACTCCCTTACCCTTGTTAGCGGGGCCGTTAAGAACATGTTCGGTATTGTTGCAGGAGCCGGCAAGAGCCGGTGCCATAGATTAGCCCCGGGAGCTAGAGACTTCAGTGAGCTGCTTGCAGACATCTATTCAATACGCCCCCCTGACCTCCCTATCATGGATGGAATCGTTTCAATGGAGGGAAATGGCCCCACTTCCGGAACCCCAAAGCAGGTGGGCAAGATCCTTGCCTCTACCAACGCCGTAGCCCTGGATGCTGTCATGTGCAGGATAATGGGCCTGCCACCAGAAGAGGTTCATCACATCCGGCATGCTTCTCAAGGCGGCCTGGGGCCAATTGATACCGATTCCATCGAGATTGTAGGTGAAAAGCCGGAAGAGCTTCCATTCAAGCTCCCGATGACGGTCAAACGTTTTGACTTTCTGGGCAGGTTAGTAAATAGGGGGTTTTTCGGAATGATCAGCCGGAGCAAGCTGGCGCTGGACAAGAAGCTCTGCAAAAAATGCAACATCTGCGTAGAAGGTTGCCCGACAAAGGCCATGCAAATGGACGAGTTCCCGGGAATCAATCAGGATAACTGCATAAGATGTTTGTGTTGCCAAGAACTTTGCCCTGAGTCCGCCTGGAAGACTGGAGGCCTCATGAGACGATTTCAGGGGAGGCGCATTCTAAGTTCGGAATAATTCAGGGTCACAAAGATGTCCCTGTGTTTGAGCGTATCCCAGGGAGCATCCGGGGTGTAAGTGAGATTTTTCGGGCTTTGAATTCTTTCCAATGATAGAAGTCATAACAAAAAGCTTAATCATGATATATGGTATTTTCATGAACAAAACAAGGCAAAATGGCCGCAGGAGACTTTTAAAGTGCCTAACACCGGTAAGTAGTGGAGAGGTCAACTCCCTTATCGATACAAGTATAAATAGTCAATTTCTGAAGGAATTCAAGGAGGATTTAGAATGAAGATTACCATTATCTTTCCTGCTCGAGATTTTGAAGTGGGTAAGGCTATGATGCCTGTGATGCCTTTAGCCCCAACATTGCTGGCTGCCTTGACTCCGGAAGGGCATGAGGTCTCACTGGTGGATATGATTTATGGGGACAGGGTAGACTATGAATCTGATTGCGAATTGGCAGCGATCACGGTCCGTACACCCTTAGCTGTGGCTGCATATGGAATTGCTGACAATTTCAGGGCCAGAGGAAAAACGGTTATTTTAGGAGGTCCGCATATCTTCGCCTTTCCAGAAGAGGCTAAACAACACGCTTCGGCTGTTGCCATCGGTGAGGCCGAAGATCTCTGGACAGTGATCCTGAAAGACGTGCAAGCAGGTCAGTTAAAGGACTATTATGTCTGTGGTCCGTACGACACGGAATCATTGAATGGAAGTGTTTACCACCAGCGGCAAAGGCCCAACCTGAAAAACCTTCCAATGATGAGGCGAGACCTTTTGCCTCGTGATCGCTATATGATGGATTCCATTTTCACGACCCGCGGATGTCCGAACCACTGCCGTTTTTGTCCGGTCACCCCTATTTTTGGCCCAAAGATCCGACACCGCCCTATTAATGAGGTCGTGGAGGAGGTAGGGACCCTGCGCAAGCATTATTTCAACGTGGATGACAGCGTCTTTGGCCATCCCCAGCTCGTAGACCAACCGGAGGAAAATAAATACTATTTTGATTTATATAAACAACTGGCAGGGCTGAGCCCAAAGAGGTTATGGGGTGGAGCAGGCGGTTTATCAGCGGTAAATTACAAGGACGGCCGGAAGATTATCGAACTAGCGGCTGAAAGCGGACTCTGCTCTATAGCAGCCGGCCTGGAATCCATATCCGTCGCAGGCCAGAAGCAATCCGGTGCCTGGCGCAAGCTTCATTTTACATCTCCCGATACCTTTGAAATCCAAAACATGAAGGAGAACATCAGGATCATTCAGGAACTGGGTATAGAGATCATGGGGTTTTTTGTCATAGGCTGGGATGAGGATGCACCGGAAACTTACTGGCGCACCCTGGAGTTTTGCGATGAGATGAAGATTATCCCCTTTATTTTAACGTTAACCCCCATGCCCGGTAGTCAGATTTACGACGAGTACCTTAAACAAGGAAGAATCTTTACCGAACTTTCCTGGGATCATTACGGTGGTGATTCAATTGTTTTCAAGCATCCAACCATGGATCCCGAGGAAATGTTTGAACTGAATGCCCAGGTCTTAATGCAGGGATATAACATGGGCCGGATTCTGGCCAGAACCTTTAATACAATGAAAAACCGCTTTTCCCTTAGTGTGGGTCTTAATTCATTTTTTACACAACTGGGAATGAGGAAAGGTTTTCAGGAACGATATAAAAGAAAGTCCTGAGAATGATATTCATAGTAACTTGGTATAAGTTAGTCTTTGGTCTAATGTTTCAAAGCCTTATCGGGGGAGGCATGATTTGAGCAGAAATGGGTAAGAAAGAGTACCAACCCTCTCCTTCTCTGTTTTGATGCAGAGGCACAAGTCAGTAACATTTTAGCTCTTTGAAATTAACTGGTGAATGAGCATGGGGATGTCTTTTTTTACCATGCCCCTGGCCCAGACCTGATTTACAGGCTTAATATGCTGATCCGAGCCTGAAGATCACTGCATATTCTGTGGTCTTATTTTACCATATCGCACCAGGGCGGGCC
>JAUUWD010000113.1 GCA_030589225.1 Desulfobacteraceae bacterium
TTTCGAGATTATCAATGTTATTAAAAAAAAAGCGGAGCATGTGCTCCGCTTTTTTGATCCTAAAATATTTGCGTCGTCACACACTAAGGCATACCGGTCCTCCGGTAAAAATAAAAATAAAAGCTGTCAGCGAGGTGTGTACCGGTCATATTCCTTTTCCTTTTTTAAAATTTTATATTACTCTCCAATGAAAACATTGTCAATACCTTTTTACATAGCAATTCTAAATTTTGAAAGGAAGGGCAATCCATGAAAGGCAGTCAGGCCGTAGTCCGTATGTTAGAACAGATAGGTGTGGAGGTGGTGTTCGGGTTGTGCGGTGATACCAGTCTGCCCCTTTATGAGGCATTTTGGGAAATAAAACCTGGCGTAAAGCACATACTGACCCGTGATGAGCGCTCAGCCTCCTTTATGGCCGATGCATATGCTCGATTTAGCGGCCGTGTCGGGGTGTGCGAGGGGCCAAGCGGAGGCGGAGTGATCTACATTATGCCGGGAGTGGCAGAGGCAAATCAATCCTCGGTCCCGCTAGTGTCAATAACCTCTGATATTGACCTGCGCGATCGGGATCGGGGTACGCTGACCGAACTTGACCAGGATGCCCTGTTCAGGCCGATTAGTGTGTGGACCAAGACACCGGTTGAGGGCAGGCAACTTCCCGGGGTTGTTCGTGAGGCCTTTCGCCAGGCGAACTCTGGCCGGTTGGGGGCTACCCACATCTGTCTGCCTATCAATATACAGGAAGCGGATGTGGCTGATGGGGATGTCTACATTAACCCCCGCTACGCTGCTTACCCTGCTGCACGCACCGCTCCGGAGCCGGGTCCGGTGGGCCGAACGGCTGATCTGCTTCTAAAGAGTAAAAGCCCGGTGGTGGTGGCCGGTGCCGGGGTGATCCGGTCTGAGGCATGGCCCGAGCTTAAGCAGTTGGCAGAACTGTTAGGCTGCCCGGTCGCAACATCCATCAGTGGAAAGGGCGCCCTGGCTGAGATCCACCCTTACAGCCTTGGCGTCATTGGCAGCAACGGCGGGCTTGCCTATCGCCATGAGTTTATAAAATCGGAGGATCTGGTATTTTACATCGGCTGCCATACTGGCTCTGTAACCACCAGCAAGTGGACCCTGCCGGCCGATAGGTCGGTCAAGGTTATTCAATTAGACGTAGATCCGAACCACATAGGTATCAATTTCCAGCTTGTGGAGGGCATCGTCGCAGACGCCAAGCTGGGCCTGGCTGCCCTGGTCGAAGAAATTGCCGACCGGTTGGGGGGCGGCAAAGCAGACAAGACCGACCCCAACTTGATCTCCCGCAAGCGACAGGCCCACATGTTGGCCGTGGAGGATTTTACGTCCAATGTGATGCCAATAAGACCGGAGAGGTTCGTGACTGAGCTGGTCAACGTCTTGCCCGTCAATACATTGGTTATCACCGATCCAGGCACACCAACTCCTTATATGGCCGCCTACTATCGCCTGCCCAAAGCCGGCCGGTGGTTTGTAGCCCCCCGGGCCCACGGTGCCCTTGGCTATTCCCTGCCGGCCGTGGTTGGGGCCCATTTTGCCCGAGCAGGCCACCGGGTTGTGGGCATCATGGGTGATGGCAGTTTCGCTATCTCCGCAGGGGAACTGGAGACTATAGCCCGGCTCAATATTCCTGTAGTTCTGATCGTACTGACAAACTCGGGTTTTGGATGGGTCAAGGCAGGTCAGAAGGCGACGGGAGGGCATTATTTCGGGGTAGACTTTTCGACTACAGATCACGCCAAAGTGGCCATGGCTTACGGCATTAAAGCAGAGCGGGTGGAAGACCCGGCAGATCTGAATCGCGTGCTCGGCCGGGCAATGAGTTCCCAGGGGCCAGTGTTGGTGGATGTGGTCGTTCAACCCCTCGAAGAGGCCAACGCACCTGTCTCAAAGTGGGTAGCCTGATAAGGGATTTGGGTAAGCGTTCACAGGTTCAGAGTTCACCGTTCAGGGCTATTTCTAAAGATGAACGTCGAACATCGAACATCGAACGTCCAACATCGAATAAAAAAACAAACGTCCAATACCGAACATTCAACCACGCCAAGGCGTGGTTTCTTTTCAGCCGTTTTGATACTCGTAACGAAAATCTTAATTAATTCTTCTGTTTCCTGTAAAGTATCATCTAATAGTTCAGGTTTTTAATTACTGGTACACGCTGAATAAGTTTTAATCATCTCTGGGTCTCCATTTTTCCCATTAAAAATTCGATGTTGGACGTTCGATGTTCGATGTTCATTTTTTTCAGTCCCTCCCAGGCAAAACCAACTTAGCGCATATAGTGGGAATGTCCGGACTGGGATGTTTTACGTTCACGCCTTATCATAGTGACTGAATTGCATGGTGAATGTCCCCCGACCCTGAGACGCGGATCGGAGAGCGGTGGAATACCCGAACATTTTGGAAAGAGGGACACTGCCAGTGAGAATCTGGACCGTCCCTGTACTGGTAATCTGCGTAATTTTTCCATGCCTGGCATTGAAATCGCTGATGACATCACCTGTAAATTCTTCCGGAATTCGGACCTCGGTTTTCATGATCGGTTCGAGGAGCAAAGGGGCAGCCCCTTGGCAGGCGTTTTTAAATGCCATGGTAGCAGCCACCTTGAATGCCATCACGTCAGATGTTTCCTTTATCCGGACATCCAGGAGGCATGTCTGCACGTCAAGTACGGGATAGCCTGAAAGAACGCCACCGGCCTCCCCTTTAGCAATCCCTTGTTTTATGGCCTGAAGGCAGTCTTCAGCAAGATCCGGGTTTTCACACCGGTCAACAAAACGGTTCCCGCTACCCCTCGGCAGGGGTGAAGTCTCGATTTTTACGCCTGCATAATGCTGCTGCCCGGCGATCTCCCGATCGAAAAATTCCTCATGCTCCACGGTCTTTGTCACGGTCTCCCGGTACACGACCTGAGGTTTTCCCTGGTTCGTTTCTACAAAAAAATCACGTTTTAGCCTTCCTGCAATGATTTCCAGGTGGAGCTCACCCATGCCGGATATGACAGTTTGACCGGTTTCTTCATCTATCTTGAACTTGAATGTGGGATCTTCGTCCGAAAGTTTACCCAGGGCATCCAAAAGCCTATCATTATCACCGATCTTTTTGGGTTCCACAGCCACACTGATGACAGGTTCGTTGAATTGAATCGGTTCCAGCAGGATTGGTTTCTCTTTTGAGCACAGGGTGTCGCCGGTAGTCGCCAGCTTCAGACCCATGGCAGCAACGATATCGCCTGCCGAAGCGCTATTGATCCGTTCTCTTTTGTTGGAATGCATCTTAAGGAGTCGCGACAGTTTTTCGTTGATATCCTTGCCCGGGTTGTAGACAGAGTCACCCATTTTAGCTGTACCAGAGTAAACCCGCAAATAGGTCATTTTCCTCCCCTGATCCATGATTACCTTGAAGACAAGGGCAGAAAAGGGCCCTTTTATCTCTGCCGGACGGGATTCTTTTTTTTCTGACGAGGGGATATGCCCTACAATTGGTGGAATATCCAAAGGCGAGGGGAGGAAGTCAACAATTCCATCTAAAAGTGGCTGTATGCCTTTATTCCGCAGGGCGGCGCCACAAAAAATCGGTACAAGTTCCAGATTAATGGTGGCGTTTCGTATGGCCTGTTTTATCTCCTTAATTTCGAGTTTTTCTTCTGAGAGATACTTCTCCATTATCAGATCATCTTTATCAGCCAGGGTTTCCAGGAGATGTTCTCTATGATTTAAAGCCTCTTCCAGCATGTCAGCGGGAATAGGGACTTCACTGAACTGGGCACCAAGCGTTTCCTCTTCCCACAGAATACCTTTCATCTTAACAAGATCGATCACACCATTGAAATCATCCTCAATACCCCATGGTATTTGGAGAACAAGAGGAACGGCACCAAGCCGATCCCTGATCATCAGTATGGCCTTAAAAAAGTCAGCTCCGACGCGATCCAGCTTGTTGATAAAGGCAATTTTAGGGACTTTGTACCTGTCTGCCTGGTGCCAGACTGTTTCAGACTGAGGCTCCACGCCGCCCACTGCGCAGAAAACCCCTATGGCGCCGTCCAGGATACGAAGTGAGCGTTCCACCTCGATGGTGAAATCCACGTGACCGGGGGTGTCAATAATGTTTATGGCATGGCCCTGCCAATTGCAGGAGGTTACGGCAGAGGTTATGGTGATGCCCCGTTCCCTTTCCTCCAGCATCCAGTCCATGGTGGCCTCGCCATTGTGGACCTCCCCCATCTTGTGAACGCGGCCGGAGTAAAAGAGGACGCGTTCCGTCACTGTGGTCTTCCCCGCGTCTATATGCGCGATTATTCCTATGTTGCGTGTTTTGGTGAGTTTTGGTTCCGGTGGCATTTAAATAAAATCTCGCCTCCCAATATCGTATTTTATCAGTCTTTTGATGAGGCCTTAATTAGAATTTCTGTTGAAAAAGCAGGGCAAAGTCAAAATTGCATTTAACATAATGATTTTAATATGAAATGTCTTTGATTTCAAAATCCCCCCTAACCCCCCTTTTCAAAGGGGGGAAATCTTAAGTCCCCCTTTATTAAAGGGGGTTGAGGGGGATTTTATAGACTGGATTCCGTCTGACTTTGACGTTTCCCTAGTTGAAAAAGCCGTTTCATTGACACGAAGCGTAAATCTAAGGTATCCTGCGTAGCCTGTCAAGGCAATAAGATCCGTGTTTAGCCAAGTATTACGGGGCGCCTGATTGGTTTTCGGGCATCCGGAATTCAAGGGAGGAGAGGTCTTCTTAAAATGTGTTCCCATACCTTAGCTGGTCAGCGCCTGATGGAGATATTTGAGCTTTTGTCGAACCACTTCGGTCCCCAAAACTGGTGGCCGGCTGAGACAGAGCTGGAAATGATAGTTGGGGCTGTTCTTACCCAAAATACAAACTGGAAAAATGTGGAAAAGGCCATTGAAAACTTAAAAGGCAAGGGTCTGCTTTCACTGGAAGGCCTTCGTTCCCTTGCTGTTACAGAGCTTGCTCAAGAGATTCGGCCGGCCGGCTATTTTAATATCAAAGCTAAACGATTAATGAACTTGATCGATTTTATCGTTGCGTACTACCAGGCAGACCTCTCTTTGCTCCTGGAAGATGAGACTCAAAACCTTAGACAAGGCCTTCTTTCTGTCAAAGGGGTTGGCCCGGAGACCGCTGACAGCATCCTGCTTTACGCGGCACATCGCCCCGTGTTCGTCATTGATACCTATACTCACCGCATTCTAAGCCGCCATGACATGGCTGAGGAACAGACGACCTATGATGAACTGCAGCAATTGTTTATGGACCATCTGAGCGAAAACACGTCTCTTTTCAATGAATTCCACGCTTTGATTGTGCAAACAGGAAAAACTTATTGCCGCAGAAAGCCGCTTTGTACCCGCTGCCCCCTTGAGGGATGGGGCCCGTTTGACTGAGTAACTCTAACTAGCCGTCTATATAGGCCAAAATCGTGAATTTTGAGCCGAGTTTCAATATATTGTGGTGCAAATAATGTAAAGATACTGGATGCTGGTTTCTGGATACTGGATGAAATAAGAAATTTTATCGCTTTTTTATCTTTCGAAAAGGACCGTACAACAAATTGATAATATTTCCAGGCGCTGTAAATGGGAAAGTCTTTATCCAGCATCGAGCATCCAGCAACGAGCATCTCTACGCCTCAAGCAAAAAATTTGATAAACGCACACAAACTCGTCGGTTTGAGGCCTTGGCTTCGCTAGACTAAAGGTTCAAGGCGCAAGGAATTAAATTGAAATAAAATTACTGTTTTGGTACATCAAACTTGATGGTCTTGTAAAAAGTTCGAATTTATATTTTGGACGCCCATAACTATTTGATATTACAATATATATAAGGCATTTCAAGCATGAAT
>JAUUWD010000222.1 GCA_030589225.1 Desulfobacteraceae bacterium
AGAGCAGTATAGCCTGACTTTCCCACCTTCTGGACAGCTGACTTTTTAAACTCTTGATCATTGTTATAATTCTCTTTGTTCAACTTTGGATGACTCGCGAGGTAGAGGTTGCACTGTTTTGCAACTGCCCTTGCGTTTTCCCGTATGACATCTTCGGCCATCTGAGTGACCACCTTAGAACTCACATTTGTGATATCAGAGGCCAGTGTGTTTAACTGCCACAGATAGAGCGCACCTGCGGCAGCTATTAAAACAATAGGAATGAAGACGAAGAGTAAGGCCATTTTCGTCCGCAGCCCAAGCCCTTTTGGTTTTCGCCTGGGCTTTTGTGATTTTTTTATACTGGCAGGTTTTTTCTGCTCTGCAGGTTCTGCAGCCACCGGTCTTTCCTCTCCGCCCTGGGCAGGTATCCGGGCCGGTGGGGGAGGAGGTGGCTCAGGAGAGGTCCCTTCCGGCTTTGACACCGTGATGACATGACTGCAAGATTTGCATTTGAACCTTGCCCCTTTTTCCGGAATTTTGGCAGGATCTATCCGGTACTTTTTGCCGCACTCTTCGCAAATAACTATCATGGCTAAGCTCCTAAATTAAACTGAAAACAAGTACAATTGTTAATGCCTTTAGGGCTTGCGCAAGCCCTTAATATCCCTTTTCTTTAATCTTGTTCACAATGTCCTGTTTAAACGGGCCCATTTTTTCTTCCCGCTGGATTTCTCGAGCAACAAAGTCAACCAGTTCTGCTGCATGGCTAATTGGAAATCGGGTGCGTTGGTGTCCCAGATCATTTAGCGCATCTTCGATGAGAACTTCAGCGATGGGGCCAAGGGCCAGAGATAGTTGAGCTTGAAGATATTCGAAAAAATCCTCGTCCAGCATTGAAACAGTAACCTCGACGGGCTCGACAAGTTTTAGCTGCAAAAGCTTCGACATGACCTTTCGTATCGCACTTATATTCACATTTGTTTTTTTTGCAATTTCACTAAGATTTTGCTTGCCATCCAACTCCATGAGTACACGCAGCATGTTGCTGTCAAGAGAAAACCCCCCAATATCTTCCCTGACTACACGTCTAAAAACCAGAGTGAGAATGTTACCCGATGAAATATCCATTGCATCGCCTCCGAAGGGTTGTGTTGCCACCCACTAACCCGGCTTTACTGCCCCTCTCTCCATAGCTTCAACTCTGCTCTCAAGGACTTAAATTCAGCCTTGATCATTTGTTTGATCTCCTCTAAGGCATAGGCAAATGCCTCGTGGGGAGCCATACGATTCATGTCAGGTCGCGATACCCCTTCCTCGGCACTCCCGGGCGGCCTGCTTTTCTCTGTGGGAGCCATATCCTTTTCTTTTCCCTTGCTGTTTGCTTCCACCTCTTTAGGGGTTTTGGTATCCTTTTTTCTATGCGCAGCGGCTCTTTTGAGAGCTACTTGTTCCTCCAGCTCTTTGAATCTTTGTACCTCGACGAGAAGTATTTTTTCCTTTTCAGCAGCAGTCACATCCTTTTGCAAGAGCACCTTTTCCAGGCTCGTGTACACTGAATTGAGGACTTTAATGGCATTTGGGTGGGAATTGCCCTTATTGGCCTTGACATATTTTCCCAGGGAACCAAGGATCTGAAGGAACAGCAGAACAACCCTATCATATTCGTATACAACCTTAAGGGTTTCCACCTGGTCGATAAATCTGGTCATGTCTTCATCGTTGATTTCCCAGTCGATTGAGAGAACTATGGTTTTTAGCTCTTTTAGGGGGGACTGATCAAGACCGCTGCCATCCTCCTCAAAGCCGGAGGTCTCTTCTAACTCCCGGGGAGGAGAGTGCTCGAGACCGCTATTATCTTCCAGGAAATCAGGAGATACCTCTAACTCTACTGGAGAAGAGTCTTCGGAATCGTCGTTTTCCTCCAGAAAGTCAAATGACTCTCCATCTTCTCTAAAAAGGTCTTCCAGGCGTTTCTCAACCTCAACCGTTACAGTGCCATCATTTTTTTCGGCCAATTAACTACCTCCTATTTCAAATCCCTTTGCAGGGAGCGCATGGTCATGGATATGATCTGCTTCATGGTTTGCACAACATTTTCTCCACTCATAGCGCTTGCCTCGAAAGATGGGGCCTTCAACTGACTGTTAAGGTCCTTTTCGAGTATTTCAAATGGCAGGACGGGGATGCCCTGATCTGCCAGATCTCTTTTATTGTATTGCAGTACAAGGGGAATTTTGAAAATGCTCTTTTTATATGAAAGCAGATTCTTCTGAAGGTTTTTAAGGGCAAGGATGTTTTTTTCTCTTCTTACTTTCATGGAGTCGGCCACAAAAACAATCGCATCAACCCCTCGTAAGACCAATCTTCTGGTGGAATCATACTTGACTTGCCCAGGCACGGTGTAGAGCTGTATTTTGACATCGTAGCCCTTTATTTTTCCTATATCAAAAGGAAGGAAATCAAAGAACAGTGTCCGGTCCCCATGGGTTTTGATGGTGACCATTTCTGTTTTTATACGTTTGTTAAATCTCTTGTATATATATTCCAGGTTGGTTGTCTTTCCTCCCCTCCCGGGGCCATAATAAACTACCTTTACCTGAACCTCTTTTTTTTTCAGATTTACAAATGCCAATATAAGATACCTCGCAGGACAATGTTTTCCGGATGATCCATTCCCTTTAACGGAAAAGCGGATGACAAAAAGGCCATCATACATATCATGGTTCCAATATCTTTCTGATCTTCCCGACTGCCTCGGCTACCTTTAAACGCAGGAAACCTAAGGATGTCTCCTTTCCAAATATGGTGACCAATAAGAAATCCGCCATTACCTTACTGAAGTGTATGCTTTCTTTTTCTCCTTTATGGAAAAGCAAGGAAAACTCATCCTCCCCTATGATCTTGGCCATCTCACTCACTGCCCCGAAATTGCCAGCGGCCAGGGCCGCAAGGGAGTATATGTCGTGTTCCATTTGGCCATTATCAAGGTTGGCAATGACATTCCCGGCCATATCGATCAAAAAAACACAATTAACTCCAAGATCGAGAAGATCCTCCTGCAATACTTCCTCTATGACGTCAAGTTCCTCTTGGCCAAGTGAATATTCCAATTATTTCCCTCCTGACAGCTGATTGTTATTTCTGGTTTTCCGTTTCCTGATTACCCATAGTTTTGAGCCATAGTCTGGCTTCGGTACCATTGCCGAAAACGCTCTCTATCTCCATACGCCCTTCCATCTCCAAGGAGAGTTTTCGGGCGATCGGCAAACCCATCCCCATTTTTCCCGGTTTGGTAGTAAAAAGTGGTATGAATATCTTGGACATGTCATTTTTTCTGATGCCAGGGCCATTGTCTTTCAGCAGTATCATAATGAAACCATTCCTTCGCGAGGCCATCATTTCTATCTCAGGCTCATTTGCTTTTTCCAGAGCCTCAATAGCATTATCGAGAATGATCGCTAAAATCTTATTAAGCGCGGGATTATCAGCCTTAATATGACTTGGGCCTGTCTCGAAATTTTTTGTCAGCCTGATATTTGTACCCTTCAATTTGTTGATTGCCATACTCGAGAAGGTTTCCCAAAAAGGAAGAAACTCAATCTTTTTTGGCTCTTTAACATTGAATTTCGAATAAGATTTCATGAACTCAACTAATTTTTCCTGGCGCGCCAGAAGCTCTGATGCCCTTTCCAGGTAGACCTTTTTCTTAACATCATCAAACAGGTCGTAGTTTTCTCGTAAAACATCAAGTGTGATCTTAAGTGAATTAATGGGGTTGCCCAGTTCATGACATAAGATCGAAAGGATCTCTTCCAAATTCTCTATCAACAGGATATCGCCTTTTGCTTTATCCACCCTAAAGGATTCTCCTCAATGAACGTTCTGGAAAAAATGTGGGGCGAACTGGTACCCATAACATAATCATTCAATGTGCATGAATTGCAAAACGGGTGCCACGGTATCTATGCAGGTTTTCGATGGCCTTAACTGACTGATTGTTTTAAGTAATTGATTGATAGGTGTGCGGAGCTGGATAGGTTTAAGCTCAAATTAGATGGGTCAAAATGGGTTACGCAACTAAGTGATGTTCATCTCTCTTAGCTTTCGCTTCAAGGTTGAAAGCGAAACCCCCAGGCTTCTTGCTGTGAGGCTTTTGTTGCCGGAACATGCCTTAAGGGCAGAGAGGATGTGTCGTCTTTTGACTTCCTCAAGAGGTATGATTTCACGAATATTCATGGTTTTCTGGCTGCTCTTTTCCAACGGTGAACTCAGGCTGTCCTGAAGTAATAGGTCGGCTGGCCTTATCTCATC
>JAUUWD010000144.1 GCA_030589225.1 Desulfobacteraceae bacterium
TCATTTTGGTTTAAGTTCGCAAAAAGACCAGAGATTTCCGATTCCTTCAAGCGTTTCCACCCACCCTGTGAATTTATCCTCTCGCACAGCCTCAATCAAATCCGGAGTGTAGAGAGGGATGTAGGGCACATCGCGTAAAATAATCCTTTGCATTTCCCGGATCAAGTTCCGCCGCTTCTCCTTATCCATGGCGGCAGCAGATTCATCAGCAATCCTGTCAAAATCAAGATTATGATACCCGGCTTTGTTGCCACCACGTTTTCTGTCCTGTCCTGAATGGAAAAACTTTCTCACCCAGTCAGGATCAATATCCAGCCTTCCGTATGCCAGGATAAATGCATCAAAATCATGCTGGGACTTGACCTTCTGGATCAGAGATCCGAAGGCCATCGGCTTGGCAGAGACAGGAATGCCTATCTCTTTGAGCCATTCCTGAATAATCATCCCGCTCATGGCCCGGAGGGGATCATAGTCAGCGGGCGGAGTTAAGATGGTGAATTTTTTCATTGGTTCCCCGTTTGGGAGCCGGATTCCCTTGCCCTTGACCAACTTCCCTTCCTCATTAACTGGCGGCACTTTCCAGGTATACCCTGCCTTTTTTAGAATCTCATAGGCCTTTTTGATTCGCTCCTCCCTGGTAAGCCCTTCACCGTACCGGGGCAAATCCGTACATAGCCAGAACTTGTTGCTGGGTGGTATGACAGAATCCATCCGGGTCGCGTGCCCTTGAACAATTCGAGTAATTATAAAGTCCTTGTCAATGAGTACAGCAATTGCCCATCTGAGGTTCACGTCGCTAAAAGGCAGTTTTCTGAGATTGAAGCCCCAGTAGTAAAGGGCACTTCTTTCGTTAGAAAACAGCCTTATTCCAGGCTCCTTTTCAAGGTCTTCGAGATATCCCGGCTGAATGCCACTCCAGAACAAGTCGATAGCCCCTTTTTTCAGGGCAAGGACGGCGGCATCGGATGTCCCGAAAAACTTGAAAATAATCCCATCAATGTTAGGGCCCAGCATCCGGCCGCATATCTTTTGACCGGTCCCGAAGAAGTGCTTGTTTTTCTGGACAAAAAGAAATGCCCCCTGACGCCATTCCTTCAAGACAAAAGGGCCAGTTCCCACCGGCTTTTTTATCTTGTAATTTTGTAATGTGATGAGAGGTTTTTTGCTGTTCCTGGCCTTTTCAACAATCTGCGCCCACTCCTTCTTTTGCACGATAGGTGAAGTCAGCGTTCGTGTCGTAAAAACAGCCATCGGTTTCTCAAGATAGAATATAACCGTGCGTTTATCGGGAGTTTCGATCCTTTTTATGAATTTCCATCTGGCTCGATATCTGGGCACCTTGAATTCTTTTATGAGTCGTCCGGTAAACGCCACGTCCTCGGAGGTAAACTCGGAGCCGTCTGACCATTTGGCCTGTCTTAGTTTTACGGTATATGAAACAAGCGATTCATCATAGACAGGGTCTTTTTCAGCCAGCCACGGGATAAGCTCCAATGTGTCGGGATCCCGTATATAAAGGCGCTGATACATAAGTGAGAGGACCCTGCCGGACCATTTGTCGCTTGCCAGCCAGATATTGAGTGTCTTGGGTTCATCCATCAGGCCGATTTTGAGGATATGAGCGGCATTGGCTCTGGAGCCTGAAAACCCTGAACTGATAATACAAATCAGGGTAAACACAAAAAAACAGATCACTTTAAAAAAGGGTTTTTTCCCAAAACAGATCAGTCTCATAATTATTACTCCTTTTTCCTTTGGCGTTCCTTTACCTTCTGTTCAATGAAATCAACTACGTTTGATTCAAGTTTTACATTATTCAGCCGGTTTATGCGGGGAATACCCCCGGGGCTGACGCAATTGACCTCTACCAATTTGTCTCCCAATACATCGACACCGACAAAATAGAGTCCGTCTTCAACCAGCCTGTCTTTGATAGTGATACAAATTTCTCTCTCCTTTGCGGTTATATCATGTTTATATGCCCTGGCACCGGCGTGAATGTTGGTTCTAAAGTCCCCTTCACGGGGTTTTCTTCTCATGGCCCCGAGGATCTCCCCGTTCAGAAGAAGGATTCTTACATCCCCCTCCTTCTGGACCACATCTATGTATTCCTGAACCATTATCGGCTCTCTCTCCGGGTAGGATTGATATGCCCTTACATAATAATTAATCAGTGAATTCAGGTTATCACGATCTTGAATGCTGACCTTAATTACCCCTTCACCGCCGTATCTCTGTAAAGGCTTCACCACCATAGCGCCTCCAAAATCATCAATAATCTTTCTGAGACGGGCCGGATCTCTGGAAACATGGGTCTCCGGTATGATTTGCGGGAAGTTGAGGGTGTAGAGCTTGCTGTTGCCGAGGACCTGCCCTGTGGTGCTGTTTATCATGAACACCTGATCGTTTACCGGCGCCAGGAATTCCATGGTCTGGTATATCAAAGGCGGGTCCTTCCTGAGAAATAGTGCGTCAAGATCGGTAACGCTTTCAAAAATAAGCTCCTCTTTTTTTGTGCAACTTATTAGAGCGCGCCAGTATTTTTTCATTGAAAGGTCGGGTGGCACCGTGATGTTGCGCATTCTTGCCACAACCTCATCCTTGCGGATGTAAACATCATGGGGTTCGAGAAAATAGACCGTATGCCCCCTCTGGTTGCACTCGTACATCAAATAACTGGTGGTTTCATTCACCGGGTTGATTGACTCCAGGCTATCCATTAAGAAGGCTATTCTCATAATGCCCCTCCTTAAGGGCTTGCGTGTTTACGGCTGCAACCGTAAGTTCACAATAGGTGCGTGCTATATTAGAAAAATCCCCCGTCCGCCTCGCTCCGCTTGGCTGGAGGGCGGGCCGTAAGGATTTTATAAAAGGCTCACGCCCGCCTGCCATCGCCTGGCACTGGCGGGCAGGCCTAAACTCCGAAAGGCTATACAGCTATTGTAATTCGATCAAGGCATTAATCCGGTTGTGAGCGCCCGAACTTATTGAGAAGCTACGTTCAAATTTCATAGCATAGCTGATCTGATAAGGCAATGAACATGTCTCAGACACACGAAAACGCCAAAAATCAGCGGTAACCGAACCTTAAACCTTTGAACCCTTGAACCTCTGAACCTTTGAACGGTTATCACTTTTCCAGCATGCCTTTAATCGTTTGCACCAGGTCATCTCGACCGCGTTCTTTTAACAGAGGTAGCATTGCCTCGTAAAACGGCGCCCTATGTCTGATCGTTATGTCAAAACCTGAAAAAAGCTCAGGAGAGACATCATTCTCAACAAATGCGCTGGTTTTGTGGAGAGCCCCGATTGACACAAGTTCTGTCATGGTCCGTACACATTTCTCGCACTTTCCGCAGTTCAATCTATCTTTTACATTTGCCAGGCACACCCTGAAATTCTGAAAAGCCACATCCCAATTGGCTACTATATTCAATTTGTCCAGCCTGGATAATGCAAGGTCTGTGTGTTCGATTCTCAGATCAAAGCTGGAATACTCCGGGTCAAGGAGCGGGTGCGAGCCACACGGGCCCAGATTTGGTATATCATAGGATGAAGCAATATAAACTAAACTGAGTCTGGAATCAAAGGTGTGGGCCACCGCTGCAAGAACGGCCCCGAAAAACTTATTCAGCCAGAGATCCCGCTCATCGCACAAGTGCCTGATATTTGTATAGACCGGAATGAGTGTCACATTGGCATCTTCTGCCACAAGCGACATGGCCGCTTTGGCCCTTTCAAAAACATGGTATTTCATGCCTCTTTCAATGACTCCCCCTATATCAAAGCCATGGATAAGCAGGCAATCTTTTATGGACCCAGGATGTTGTTCGTGAAAATTCATTTTGTTGACCCGCAACGTAGCAAGGGAGTCTATTCCCCCGGACAAGAACATTCCTGCTCGCCTCTGCCCGTTTGAGCGGCGAACGGCAGAACTTATCCTGGTCTCTATGTTCAGAGGTCTGTATGTGCCAGCCGACCAATCCTTAATCAAAGCCATCACCGTTTTCAGGCCTTCTCGTAAACCAGGACATATTTCAGCCTCCAATAGAATTCTTTTTTCGCCAAAATGCATGGCGGGTATGATACAACCTACCAGAAATGCATGCGGGTTGCAGAATATGTCCTCGGCAAATTTCTTGTCTGTTTCAATATAAATTTCCCGGACCGGCTGATCACAATCCTCCCAATTTACAGATGCACTCACGCGCATCAGCTTTTTCCCAATCTCTAATTTGAGATTTGTTATGCGCATGTATCGTTCCTATTTTTTTCCACTGCCGTAAGTACTCGCAACGTATTCCACGATTCGGCCCGCGATGTCCAGGCCTGTGGCGGCCTCCAGTCCATTGAAGCCGGGGGAGTAGTTTACCTCTATAACACTTACCCTGTCTTTTTTATCCACAATTAAATCCACTCCCGCAATTTCAAGACCAACCGCAGATGCCGCGTTCAGTGCAATCTTTTCCTGCTCAGGTGACAGGTCTTTGAACCGGCTCTCTTTGCTCAGGTGGAAGTTGGCCCTGAAGTCTCCCTCCTTAGGCCGCAGCTCCATGGCCCCTATGGCCTTCCCACCCACAACCAGAACACGTATGTCCTGACGACCGGCAGGGGGGATAAAGCGCTGCACCAACAGGCCTTTTCGCCTGTCTAAGTGGTCGCGGGTAACCGATTCCGCGTCATCATTCGTCTCCACCAGGACAATCCCTTCCCCCTGCCTGCCGCTGACCTGCTTGGCCACCACAGGATACCCCCCCAACCGGTCAATGGCCTCCTGGAAACCTTCGGGCGAGTTTACAAACACCGTTTCAGGGACCTGAATCCGCGCCGCAGTCAGGGTCTGTAAGGTAAGAAACTTGTTTTTGGTCAGGCGAATGGAATCCAGGTCGTTTACCAAAGGGATCCCCATAAGGCTGAAATGTCGTATCAGGGCCAGGCAGGAGTCCCCTATGGTGGCGCCCTGGCGTGGTAATACTACGTCCAGAGGCTCCATACCCGGGTGGCCTACCAGAGTTGGTTTGCCGCCTTTAAGAACGGGCCACACCTTATAAGGGTGAACAAGGGTTATCCGGTGGCCTTGCTCAGAGGCCGCTTCTGCCAACCGTCTGTTGGGATGATAATCACGATCCCTGACTGTGATGATTCCTATGTTCATACCCATAATTATTGGTTCAAATATCTAACCCGGACAAGCCGGAAAAGTGCCTAAAGTGAACTAAAGTTTGAAATGCCTAAAGTTAAGGAGTCGCTTCGCTCCGTCTATTCACATAAAGTAGACAGAATTTCACAGATAAGAAACTCAATCTCCAAATCCCTCAATCTTTTAATTCTTAAGCAGGATACGCCGGAACCAAACAGGTTGTAAAAAGTTGAAT
>JAUUWD010000218.1 GCA_030589225.1 Desulfobacteraceae bacterium
TGCCACACCCACCGTTCCAGGCAGATGCAGGTGACCCTTAATCTCCCGCCTGAGATGAAACCCCGTATCTTTAGCCCTCCCCCAAAGGCGTTCTGTCCCTGTGAGATCCAGATAGATATGCCCTGGCCGGGAAGGCTCCCATACAGGCGTGTATCTTGCTACCATGCTGCTCAGGGCCTTACATGCCTTTTCTGTCTGCCCTGGATTGGGGGGCAGTACAGTTAGATCCGGGCACAATTTTATGGCATTCCCGATCGGCATGCCTTTGAAGACCCCTTCTTTTCGGGCCTCAGAGGAGGCGGACATGACAAGGGCCCTTTCTGACTGAGGCGGTGCCACAGCTACAGGCCGGTCCCTGAGCCTTGGCTCGCACACCCGCGCCACAGCAATGGAAAAAGCAGATATGTGAAGATGAATGATATGGCGGTGCAAAATACGCCTCCACGATTTTGCAAGCGATCAGCAATCAGCGATCAGTATTCAGCTTCTTGATGAATGACGCAAGCATGCGTTTTATCTCAGACACATCATTGGCAAGACGGTCATGGGTTAACTCGTCGAGTAAACTGAGATCACGAGCGAGCAGAACGTGATATTGAAGCTCACTTGCAGAACCCATGGCAATATGAAGGAAACGACGAAGCTCGGCATCTCCACTTCTGCCGCACCCTTCTGCAATGTTGGCGGGGATCGAAGAGCACGAACGCCTCATCTGACTTGTCAGTCCATATAGTTCCTCTTTTGGAAAACTTCGGGTGCCCTTGTAGACCGCCAGTGTTAATTTATGCGCTTTCTCCCATACTTTCAGTTCTTTAAAATCTTTCATCCTTAACCACCTCCTAGTTTATTTATCTCCTAACAATCAATAGCTGACAGCTGATTGCTGATAGCTGGCAGCTGCCTTATTTATAATACCTCATAACCCCCACGACCTTTCCTTCAATCCGGAGGCCCCCTTCCTTGACCCGGATGGACTCCATTCCTGTGTGGGCAGGCCGGAGTTCTACGTGATCCTTTTTTTTGTAATATTTTTTGATGGTTGCTTCGTTGTTGATCAGGGCCACCACAGTCTCCCCGTTCTCTGCCGTGGGCTGCTTTCTTACCACCACAAAATCCCCTTCCACGATGCCATCTTCCTTCATGGAATCTCCATTTACCTGGAGCACGAAGTGATCTCCGGTCCCTACCATGGATGGCGGGACCTCGATGGCGTTTATATCTTCCACCGCCTCAATGGGTTTTCCGGCCGCCACCTTCCCCAGAAGAGGAAACTCGAATCGCCTGGTTTCCACTGGGCTGATCACCTCAATGGCTCGCTTACGGTTTTTTTCCTTAGGAAGGCGAATATAACCTTTCCGTTCCAGGACCTTGAGATAGGTGGTAACCGTGTTATAAGAGCCAAATTTGAACTCGGCGCAGATCTCGTCAAAACTGGGAGATCTTCCCCATTCCTTGATGTAGCGATAAATATACGCCAGAAAAGTCTTTTGTTTGTCTGTTAATTTCATGTGCTTACCTCCTGGTTAGGCAACTTCTCATTAAGTCCGAGTCAAAAGAATGGTGACACGAGTTTTCTTATACCTGAAACTTACATCTGAACTTATACTGTAAATTTAAATGTAAGTCAACAGGGAAATAACAAAAATTTGCATAACACTTGAGTTATTTGAATGAAGAACTATCTGGGAAGGCGGGCAGTGATGCCTTCTCTTTTGTTCCGGGGCTCCCGGCCGGGTCATTTCAGGGGGTTCGGCCGTAGGATGCCTACCTCCTCCCTGTTCTCCCGCTCTGACGAGCCGGAGCCAGGGGGTCCCCTATCCGTAACCCCTTCGCTTTACTGCCATGAACAAAGATTTCTAGTCCGGGATATTTTACAGAGAATCGGCTTTCTTAAGGATTGCCGACTCTTTTTCAAACTCGCCAAGCGCGTGATAGCACTGGGCGATATAGTAATGTGCTTCTTGTGAATCCTGAAACTTGAGAAAACTTGAAAGTGCCCTGGCATATTCTCCTGAGTTCATATAGCTTATCCCCAGACATATGTTCAATGGTTCGCTGTCTGGAAAACAGGCAATGCCTTTTGAGAGTATCCTGGCCGATTTTTTGTATGCTCGTTTTTTTTGCGCAATGATACCCAGTCCCAGGTAGGCTCGATAATCCGGATGATAACTTAATGCCTTCTTATATAGTCTCTCAGCAATATTTTCCTTTCCCTTAATTTCTTCAATCCTGGCATAGTCGCCATGGGTAAATGTCATTGCAAGCCTTGAGAGGAAGTCGGAATGCATTTCATAAAACTCTTCTTTATTTATTAGTTCAATCCCATTCACAAAGTCAGGAAGGTTTTCGTAATAGTCTGTCCGCAGCGTATTACCGAATGCCAATATCAATTCCTGGGACAAATCGGAGTTGGTTTCAAAATACATGATATCTTCTATTCTGTTTAGCCAGATATCGTCTGTGACCTTAGACCTCTTCTTAAGATCAGAGTAAAGTGCAGTCCCTGGAAAGATGTCAAGGATGTAAAATATAATGCTCAGGGGTTTAATCTCATGGATCAAGTCCATGGTCTCTTTTATGGTGGCCCAGCTTTCTCCGGGAGAACCATAAATAAAATAGGCCCGGGCTAAAATGCCGTATCTAATAGTGAGCGCAAAGGCCTTTTTGATTTGATTGGTTTTGATGTTTTTGCACAGTAGGTTTCTGATTGTTTCAGAACCGCTCTCCACCCCATAACTGATTTGAATGCAGCCAGCCCTTCTCATCCAGTAAAGGATCTCTTCGTCCACAATGTTGACACGCGAAATAGCTACCCATGTGATCCTGAGGTTTCTCTCCAGTATTTTTTTGCAAATCTCTATTACCCGATTCTTTTTGATCGTAAAGGTATCGTCTGAAAAATAAAAGAAACTGATGCCTTTCCTGGAGAGAAGTTCCAGTTGCTCGATAAAGTAATCAGGCGAATGAAACCTGACCTTGTGCCCCCAAAACCGGGGCGACCCACAAAAGGTGCAGTTCCCGGGACATCCGCGAGTCGAGGAAACATACTGATAGTCAAAATATTTCGCGGGATTGGGGAGTCTATCAAGGTTCCTGGTAAGTGGTGCATCCTCTGTCCTTACGACGTTGCCCTGTTTCCTGAAAGCTATCCCTTTGATGTTTTCAATATCCTTGTAGTTTTCCTGTTCAATGCATCTTACCAAATTCAGAAAACTATATTCTCCTTCCCCGGTAACGACAAAATCGATCTCCTTGAAATGTCTTAAGAAATGTTCCCATAGAAAAGACGCTCCAACCCCGCCAAAGACAATTTTCACTTTATTACTAATCGCTTTGGCGATCCGAGCGATCTCTATGCCGCCCCAACGGTTTGCATGCAGGATGGAAAAGCCAATCACATCCGGTTTCTTTTTAGTAATAGCCTCATTGATTCTTTCGGGGGTTTTATTGATGTCATGCCAGTTCAATATCCCAACATCGTAATTATTCTCCTTCAGCAGGGCACCCACGTAATAAAGACCTATGGGAACAACGCCTGCATCTTCCGTATGAAGCCTGTCTTCAAGGCAATAGGGGTATAGGAGTAATATCTTCACTTTCTGAACATTTCCTGCGAATTCTTAAGAGAAAATCATTCTATGCAGTGTGGAAAAGAATTGCTACCTTTGCATTGTCAGTTCATATAATGATGTGATATATATTTTTATGTGATATTTAGTAACTCAGGTTCAAAGTTCAATGGTTCACGCCTGCCCTCCCCGTCCCGAGACCGGTACGGGATCGGGAGGCGCGACTTGATATGCATTCTTGAAACGATCGCACTGAATTCTACGCCAGGAGTTTCTACCCAATGGCAGATGAAGGCCAGGTCTGGGCCAGGGGTTCAAGGTTAACTGATGAAAAATGCGACCCCGCCGCTCGAAGATGCCGATTGCGAAGCGGTGAGGCTAAATCCCGCTTTCAGCGGGAAACCCTGAACGTTGAACTCAGAACCTGTGAACGCTTACACAATTTCTTAGCATGCATAAAACAGTAACCATGACAGAGAGAGTACAACACAATATATATGAGTATGAGCTTCACGGCGACTGGAAAGTGCTTGCAGGCAAGACTGATGCGGACAACGACTTCCTGAGCCTCAAGATGGCAAAGCCAAATGACTACTGGTTTCATGTGCGCGGTATGCCAGGAAGCCACTTGATCCTCAGGGCAATGCCGAAAGAAGAGCCCGACCGCGAGACCCTCAAGCGCGCTGCCGCCGTCGCCGCCTTTCACAGCAAGGCACGAAACGGCGGAATCGTGGCCGTCTCATGCACAAGGGCC
>JAUUWD010000231.1 GCA_030589225.1 Desulfobacteraceae bacterium
CGGCAAGGCATTGGTTTTGGTATCCATTTTTTCCTTACATTCGGTGTAGGCTCTACCGCCGCAGCAGTTTGCGGCTACCTTGCTGATCACTTTGGGCTGGAATCGGTGTTTTATGCCATGGGGTTATGCTTTATACTATCATCCTGTCTTGCCTTAGTTCTTGTGTTAAGGGCAAGAAGTGCAAAAACCGGGCAATGAAGGAGGCTCTGCCCACTTGAAAAATCCCAAGTTATTTGCGAAACTCTAATATGGACACACAAGACATGAATCAAGGCCAGCTTCTCGAAATATCCGGAAACTACTGGAAGGCGTGTACCCTTCATGCCGCTGTCAAACTTGATATATTTACGGCACTGGCCAGCGAACAGCTCACTAACGAGGAAATAACTGAGAAACTTAACGGAGATAAAAGAGGAGTAAGCATGCTTCTCAATGCGCTTACGGCAATGAATCTTCTGATAAAAGAAAATGATAAGTATTCCAACACTTCAACCAGCGCATCTTTTCTTTCAAAAGACAATCCCCAGTACATTGGCCACATAATAATGCACCATCACCATCTGGTGGCCTCGTGGTCTCAGTTGGATCAGGCAGTAAAGAATGGCGCACCTATCAGAGAAAGGGCATCAGAAAGAAATGAAGAATGGCGGGAAAGTTTCCTTATGGGCATGTTCACCATAGCCATGGGCGTGGCCCCCCGGCTGGCAAAGAAAATAGATCTTTCCAGGCGGCACCATTTGCTCGACCTAGGCGGTGGGCCTGGAACCTATGCTATCCATTTTTGTTTGAACAATCCCGAACTCAAAGCCACAGTCTATGACCTTCCCACTACCAGACCTTTTGCCGAAAAGACTATCGAAAAATTCGGCATGACTGGTCGGGTTGATTTCATGGACGGTAACTACCTGGAAGAGGGCATTAAGGGTGTCTATGATGTAGTCTGGCTTTCTCATATCCTCCACGGAGAAGGACCTGAAGACTGTCAAGATATTATCCGAAAAGCTGTTTCAGTTCTTGAGCCAGGTGGTATGATTATTGTCCATGACTTCCTTTTAAACAACTCAATGGACGGGCCCTTTTTTCCGGTGATGTTCTCCCTTAACATGCTATTGGGCACGCCCAAAGGCCAGACCTATTCTGAGAGACAGATCACGGACATGCTCTCAGGAGTTGGTGCAAAGGAAATCCGACGCATTCCTTTTGACACTCCAAATGATTCGGGTGTTATTATAGGGGTGGTTGATTAAGCAATGTCAGTTGTCCGTTGAAGCAAGAGGGAAAATCAAATGAAAACGAAAAATCTGAGAGAAAAAAGGAGGAAATATTATGCCAATATTCATGTTGTTCGGTAAGTACACATCAGAATCATTAAAAGGAATTAGTTCCAAGCGAACAGAACAAGCTGTCAATCTGATCGAAAAGCACGACGGCAAGGTTATATCCATGTACGCTGTGCTTGGAGAACACGATCTTGTTTTTACATTAGATTTTCCCGATGCAGAAAAAGTAATGGCAGCTTCGGTGGCACTAAATAGGTTGACAGGTATCTCATTTACCACGTCACCAGTAGTGGAAGTCGAAAAGTTTGATAGGTTAATGGCTGAGGCAAAAGATATTTAGGGCATTAGTTCTCAAGACGAACATACTGCTGGTAAAAGGGCGCGCAGTCTCCCATATCAGTCAGGCTTGCTTCAATTAGCTGATTCACACCACCGCCAAATTTTATCCAGTCGTCCCGACGATAGACCACTGCTTCCGGGTGGAGTCCGGGGAGTGTTTTAAGCTTTACTTTGAGCCTGCCCAGGGGAGAGGCAATAAAGACGTCCAGACCAAGGTTTATCTCCTGCAGCATTGTGTTCTCTTTTGCAACCCAGACCATGGGGATCTTGTCGTGCGCCTCCGGCAAGATTTGTGAGTGAAGGGCCTCCTTGCGGACAAGAGTCAAGAGACGCAGAGGATATCCAGGTGGAGGAAGAGGCTCGGGGTGAAGCTCCATGGGAAAGCGATATTTGCCGTCAGCATGGGTGCAGGTCGTGCCTTCATAGGCGATCCTGGCACGCTTTGCTTCAGCAAAGCCCGTCTGTTTCAGCCCGTCTAAAGTAGTCTCCAGAAAAGGAGATGCAAGGGATGCCTGAAGGCAGGCCTCAGTATCGGGAAGTATCACCGGGGGGCTCAGACGTTTGCCTACCTCTGACAGAATCGAGCAGTCGGCCTTTGCCTCCGCAGGTGCTTCAACCGCAGGCCTTACATAGTTGACGAAGTTGTGCAAATAAGACCCCACGAGGTCTTCCTTCTCCAGCAAGAGCTTGCATGGCAGCACCAGATTCGCCCGCTCTGCTGTGTCCGTCATGAAGGCATCAACAACCACCGTGAAATCTGCGGCCGCGAAGGCCTCGGCAATCTTTAGCGAATTTGGGGCCTGATTAACCACATTAGTTCCATTCACCCATATCATTCTGATTGGGGGATCATTTGCTTCAAGAATATCTCGACCGATGGTTGGAAATAGAAGCGTTCTTCGCTGAATATCTCCCGGACCCTTTGCCCACTCAATGTTTAGATTCCTCAAGGAAGAGATGTTGAAATAGCTACCCCCTCCTGACCGACCAATATGACCTGATATCAGGGCAAGTGCATTTATAAATCGAACGTTTTCTCCGCCGTAGAGATGGCGTTGCACGCCGTAGCCGATTAACGTTGCCACAGGATCACTGCGGGCGTAAAACGAAAAAACGCGTTCCATATCATCTTGTGAAACCCCGCACACACCGCACAGTTCGTAAACTGAATGGCTGTAAATGAGTTCCCGGAATGCGTCCCAATTGCAGGTGTTATCAAAGATGTCTTGTTGCAAACGCCCCCGTTCCTTCAATAATTGGATAAGAGCAGCAGCCAGGAAACGATCTGTTCCGGGACGGATCTGCACCATGACGTCCGAATACTCGATGTTGTCATCACCGCCGGGTGAGATGGTGAGAACTTGCGCGCCGCGTTGGCGCGCCTTCAGCATGAGAGCTGCCACGTGTATAGAGCTTCTGGAAGGATCCCTTCCCCAGTTGACAATCCAACGAGCATTGATCAGATCCCGAATGTCATTGTGATCCAGAGAGCCGAAATCTGCGATACAGGCCGCTATCCCCGCATCATCGCAGAGGCAGCCTGCAACACGACTGGCCCCAAGCCGTGCGAAAAACAGATCAGTAAGCATCCGGAGAATGCCTTTGTCAGCACCGCCCAGGATGTGCAGTATGGAGGCAGGGTCCGATCGATATCCCTGTATCTTCTCCGCGCACATATCCAGGGCTTCTTCCCATCCAATTTCTTTCCATTGGCCCTTTTTCTTCAGAAGCGGCCGGGTGATCCGGTTTGGACTCCTGAGGCGTTTTCCAAAGCGCTTAATCTTGGCACATGTAAAACCAGAGGTGATAGGGTGGTCGGGGTTGCCGAGGACGCGTGTTACTCCTGTGTTATCAGTCTCAACCATAAGGGAACATGCATCCGGACAATCAAGGGTGCAGGCGGTCAAAGTCTTCATGTTCAATCTCCATAATCCCTAAATCCATATTAAAAAGACTTTAAGATGAGGTGCATGGTCGTTCTTAGATCTTTCACAGGGTCTTTACCTGACAATCACGCATGTCCGGTCAGCCCGATGGGATACCTTGTTGGATACACTTCCCAGCAGCAGGCCTTTGAAAGTTCCCAGCCCTCGGCTGCCTATAACAATTATATCAACGTCATGGTCTTTAGCGTAGTCGATAATCCTTTCAGACGGATCTCCCTCGATCACGGTCGCTTCAATATGCTTGACACCTTTCTTCTTAGCTTCATCCTCGGCCAAGGCGATGATCTTATTTCCCAAAGCCTGCAATTCGACTCTGTCTGTTATGACGTAGTCCCCGAGCCCCTCGGGAATTACCGATAGCTTGAATACATGGAGAAGATGGATGGTGGCATCACTTTGCTTCGCCAAATTTGCTGCAAACTCAGTTGCCTTGTATGCTTGCTCTGATCCGTCTACGGGGACAAGGATTTTTTTTATCATTTTCGCCTTCCTCATGAATTAATAAGAATTACCTTTGTATTCGAATAAATATGGAGTGAGAAGACTCATTTGTCAAGGCTCAACATATAGAAATTCAAGGTGATCTGGCTGCTCTTGT
>JAUUWD010000257.1 GCA_030589225.1 Desulfobacteraceae bacterium
TATGACTATACTGATCCGGCGCTCGGAAAAAGGCTGGTATTCATGGACATCCCCGGTTATGATGTGATCTCCATCACCGGCACGATGGTGGGCGGGGCCAATATGCTTTGCTTCACCATCGGCCGCGGCACGGTGATGGGCAGCATACCCGCACCCTGTCTTAACATGGCTTCCAATAGCGGCATGTACCGCTATTGGATCGAAGACATGGATGTAAACTGTGGAATTATCTTGGACGGCGAGGCGGATATTGCCAAGATGAGGCGCCTGATCTTCGAACGGGTGCTGGAGGCGGCTTCGAGCAAAACGACCAAGAGCGATGCCGCGGGTTTTGGCCAACTTAATTTCGCTCCCTGGCGATTGGGAAGGAGCGTCTGATCTGGAAAAAACAACGTGAGATAATATTCAAAAATCAATGAGGTTATGCGATGAGTTTCATCAGAGAGCGTGTATTGAGTGGCGAGTTCATGGTGGGAGCTTGGTGTAATCTGGGCTCCAGCCTAACTGTGGAGATGGCTGCGCGCATCGGCTATGACTGGATTCTCTTGGACCAGGAACATGGGCCGGGCGATAACCTGACCCTCTTGCATCAGATGCAGGCAGCCCAGACCGGAAAGGCGGCTCCCATCGTGCGCATTGCTTGGAACGAGATGCCCCGCTTTAAACGCGCCCTGGATCTCGGGGCCAAGGGCATAATGATCCCTTATGTGCAAAATGCTGAAGAAGCCAGGTTGGCGGTTGATTCCATGCGCTATTCTCCCGAGGGCATAAGAGGGGTCGCCTCCAGTCCCCGGGCCGCGGGATTCGGCCGGGAATTTGATAAGTATTACGCCGAGGCCAACCGTAAGCTTCTAACCGTGGTTCAGATAGAGACCGGCGAGGCAGTGGCCAACCTGGAATCCATTGCGGCGGTGGATGGAGTTGATGTGCTTTTTGTAGGCCCGCTTGATCTCAGTATCAGCTTGGATATGCCGGGCCGGTTCGATGACCCTGCTTTCCGCAAGGTGCTGGCCAAGGTGGGCGAGGCGTCCAGGGCCGCGGGCAAGGCCGCGGGAATTCTGCTTCCCGGGCCGGATCTCATAAAGCTTGTACACTCCTTGGGTTTCACTTTCGTGGCCGCCGGCGCGGACGGCGGCATGGTCGTAAACGGCTTTAGTCAAGTCTTTAAGGCCATGTCCAGCTATAAATAATCGAAAACGGGAGGGCGATCATTGACATGGCCGCCCTCCCACCCTAATTACAGCGGATATTCGATTCCTTTCGATATGGTTATCGTCGGAGCCGTAGCGCCCGACTCCCCCTGCGGCCTCGGATATACAGTTTAATGGTGTTGTTGTTTGACCACGGTCCAAGGTAAGGTCCCGCTTCACATTGGTGTTCGATCGTGCTTACGCTCCACCATTTCGGAGTCAGGGTCTTTAGTCCAGACACTGCAATAGGGCCCGACCAGGGGTTCCTTTTTGCTAAAATCTGCAAGCTCTTTTTTTTGATGCAAAATGTGAGGCTCAGTGCCAGGGGCTTGGATACTGTCTAGACGTTCATCACACTCAAACCGCAGCATAGTCAGACATATCACAGGTTTTTGAGGTGGATGATATCTTCACTTGAGTGGGTGCTATCACAGATCTGATGAGATGCTCTTAAGAGCAGAGGAATGGGGGATATGCTCGATTGGCAGCTTCATTAATTTTTATCGTTGTCTACACTATCTGAAACCCTTCAAACTGCTATGTTTTATGACAATTTGTTTACATATTGATCTTGAATCTGATAAAATCGAGCTTTAGGAATGTTGACACTCTACTTCCATTGGGAGGTTAGGTTATGAAACAGGATTTGGGTAAGCTTGTAGGCATCTGTGGCATATATTGCGGTACATGCCCATCCTATCTTGCTTACCGTAAAAACGATATATAATACATGGAGAAGAGGTCTCAAGAAAAGGGGTATTCTCTTGATGAGCTTCGCTGTGATGGCTGTCATTCTGATAAAGTGGCGGCTCATTGTAAGGATTGCAGGCATGGATTTCGAACGTGTGCTGCAGAGAAACAGGTGAACTGGTGTTTTGAGTGTGATGAGTTTCCTTGTCAGCGTCTGAAAGACTTTACAGGTGTTCATGTTGTCAATGGTATCTCACACCATGAACATGTAATTGATGATCTGCAATATATGAAAAAACATGGGATCGAAGAGTGGGTCAAAACCCAAGATAAGGCAGCTCGTTGTTCAGGATGTGGTGAAGTCCTATATTGGTTTGACCATGAATGTCCTGATTGTAAACGGCAGATGGAGAGGTAAGACGCAGGAAATCTGCTTCCTCTATTTGATAGGTAAATACGCTCGCATTTTAATCGGTCATCTTTTCCTTGAGCCTTTGAAGATGCGACCTCTCATTGACTACTTCAGCCTTCAACTGCTTTCCTTTCATGTAAAGAATGTTAAGAGCTGCGGTGTCCTGTCGTATTTCTCGAAATCTGTCGAGAGGGACCTCCAACGCATAGCATAATATGGTTAGATTCACAAAATTGTGGCAACAAAGTAGTAATGTACTCTCAGATGGATAGGCCTGAGTGATCCGCTCAAGCGTATCGATGGCTCTCACCTGGACCTCAGGAAGGCTTTCCCCACCCGGCATTTTGACCGATGCTGGGCTTTTCTGCCAAGTCTTACGAAAATCCGGGTATTGTTCAGCCCAATGTTGGGCTTCCAACCCTTCAAAATCCCCCAAATCCATCTCAACCAGACCTTCTTCATTGAAAACAGGCACTGACGGGTGGAAGGCCATTATGTGGTACACCGTCTCCATAGCCCTGAGAAGGGGACTGGAGTATATGGCATTGAGGGTTTCGTCTTTCAAAGCCAAGGCCAACGCGCGGGCTTGGTCTCTACCCGTTTGGTTTAGCGGTAAATCGCTTCTTCCCTGGAAACGGCGAATCCGGTTCCAGTCGGTTTCACCGTGGCGGATGAGTAAAATACGCGTACCTGAAGATCCAAGCTTGTTTGCCATATGTTAAACGCTATCAAACCGGTATTATTATTGAAGTGGCTCCGTAATCAAAACACTAACAGACCCTGGGGCATTGGGTCAATTCCTATTGACGTTACCAGGTAAGGAATTCAGTTTTCCGGCTGGTTTTCACCATAAATGCGGGAAGCTCTATCAGGTGTTAAATTTTAGGCTGGAACTATGATACTGAAATGATTGGGGCTTTGGTTTCGTTCATTTTTCAGCAATAAGCTGTAGTGCCCAGAGGCTTCCCCGTTCTTATCGTAATATGAAAAAGCCACTGATTTAGGCTTAACCCAATAATCATAAGGGTGAAGAGAGAAATCTCACTCTCACTTTTCAACTGTGCAGGGAGCCAAACCAAGACATCCCAAGTGATTGAAATGCCAACACCATCACACCTCCCGGTCAGTCAGACATATCACAGGTTTTTGATGAGGATGATATTTTCACCTCCTGGTTGGCTATCTCAGAAATCATCAGGGTGAAAACGACGACTGTTTCACCCTGATTTCTGCCCCTTGCCTTTTGACTTTTACCTTCGTATAAAAGATTTAAATCCTTTTGAAACCAGTTTATTTATTATGACAGCACAAATTGAAATCGTGCCCTATGACGGGATGAATAAGGGATTTTTATCTCTGATTCAAACATGGTTTTTTTTTTTTTTGTTAAGGGGAGATCCGTGATCTACACATCCATATCTCAGAATAACGATATGGAAAAATATTAAGGATCTCCAAAACTTTTATCACCAAGAAAAGGAAAATCTTGGCATTGTCACAGGCGAAGAATCAGACTTTTTGGCTACTCATGAGGCCTGGAGAGGCTACCCAAGGATTCAC
>JAUUWD010000352.1 GCA_030589225.1 Desulfobacteraceae bacterium
GTTTGATGAAGTGGCCCTGCAAACCTCAAAAAATACCAAAACCCTTTTCTGGATCCCGTAAAAGGGATAAAATACAATGGTAATCGTTCACGGGTTCAAATGTTCAGGGGTTCAAGGTTCAATTCTCGTCCACGGAGTGCATTTGGGTTCCGTATTTATTAGAAAAGCGTCAGCTTCGTCAGGCCTAATCCAAAATTTGGAGCCAAAATGGCAATTACTTGAGAAAATGAGCATTTTTAACGAGGACTTCGGGTCTTCAATGCCTTCTTTGTCCTTAACCCTGAACGTTGAACCCTGTCGAAGATCCCGTCTGAAGCGAAGCGGGGACCCTGTGAACGGTTACCATTTTACTTTATTTCTATTTCTTAAACTCCGGCTTTCTTTTCTCCAGAAATGCTGAAATCCCCTCTTTCGCAGCATCAGTGCAGGCAATCTCACCAAATCCCTTATAGCCGATTTCAAGGGCTTCTGCGAAACTATCAGCAGCAGCACCATCTTTAACGGTCTTTAGGACGATGGAAACAGCTTCTTTGCTCAAAGGCTGTTTGCCGGCCATTGGCTCATCAGGGATGGTGATTTCAGGAATGTCCACCTTTGCATCGGAAATACGCTTTACCTTGCCCTGGAGGTTTTTAACCTCTTCCACTGCCGCCTTGATCAGCTCAGAATAATCATCTACTATTCTCGTCACCATCCCGATCTCTGCGGCCTCTTTCGCCTTGATGGGCCTGCCAAGGCAGATCATTTCATGAAATAGCGCAGCCCCGTTAGGCCATTTTCGATACGGGACAATACATCCGCCAATTCCAGGCAGGATCCCGAGGGTAATTTCAGGAAACTGAAGTAGCGCGTTTTTGGTGGTTATGAGACTGTGACACCGGATGGCCACCTCCAGTCCTCCGCCTAAGGCCATACCGTTTATGGCAGCCACAATGGGTTTATCCATCTGATCCATCAATAATTGCACCCCGGCGCAATCCTTTGCATACTGAACCGAGGCATCACTGTCTCCCAGCATTTTTGGAAATTTGCCAATGTCCGCACCCGCTGAAAAGGCAGCATTTCCATATCCGGTAATGACAAATCCTTTAACAGAAGGATTATCCTTGTTATCCTTTAGTACGGCCAGGATTTCATTGGTGATATCATCGCTGAGGGCATTCATTGCCTGGGGCCTGCGGATGGTGATAATTATCACCCCATCCATCTCATCCACCAGGACATGCCGTTTGAAATCCTGATAAAAGGAGAAAGATTCCTTTGCCTGGGGAAAGCCCGGCCTTTCCTCCTGGAATTTTTTCATGATCCGGTTCACTTCTGCCTCACCCAGATCCTGCATGACATCAAGCGGTCCCTTTCTAAATCCCAGGGCAATCTGACAACCAAAGTTCAGGTCCTCCTTTGTGCCAATTCCTCGATCAATAATATCGAATGACTGGGAAAAGAAAATACCCAGCATCCGATCCCTGATGGTATCTTTTATATTCCCTGGAACCTCAATTTTGGCGCCGGGGCGATGGGTCAGCCATCTGTCCACCGAGCTCAAGATCGGTGCGGGCCTGTAATGGGGGCCTTCTTCCATTTGGAGAGTGTTGGTCTCAATGATAATTGGGTTACCATTTGCCATATTTAAGACAAAGAAGGGCCCTGCAAATACAAACTCTTCCACCACTTTGTCAACCTGGCTTGCAGAGGCAGATTCCAATAAAAAGACAGCCTCATTGCACCAGTTATCGAAGATCCGGTCCAGCATGAAGCAAATGGCATTGTCCGTCATAATGGGAGCCTTCCCTGTACTCGCAAAAAACCAGCAAAGGTAATCTACTGTGTCCTGGCTTGCCCCTTGCCATGTTATCACCTCTACGGGAAGACTCCGCCATGCAGGTGCAAAGAAATGTGTAATAGTGGTCCTTTCCGGTTTTTTCATTTTGGAAAAGATCCTGTCGGCAGGGATAGAACTTGTATTGGAAGTAATGATCGTATCTTCACTGACCGTTTTTTCAACGCTGTCAAAGATTTTCTGTTTCAGGGCAATGCTCTCTGTTGCGGCCTCGATCACCAGGTCGCAATTTTTTATTTGATCGTAGTCCATGGTATAAATAATATTTTCGAGGACTGCTTTTGCCTTATCCTCCTTCATTTTCTTCTTATCCACTGCCTTTTTCGCATAGGCTGAAAGCCGCTTCTCCGCATTCTTAAGGGGTTCTTCCACAACATCTACAAGATAGAGTTTGATAGCTGGTAAGGCACTTTTAAGATAATAGGCAATATCCGGCCCAATCGTCCCGGCTCCGATGACCGCGATTTCCTCCGGAAGGGGGCGGGCGGGTTTGACAAGCAAGGGGTTAAACGATGTAGCGTAAAGTTCTTTTTTCTGGTTCATGAGTCTCCTCCGTTATTAAATAAAAGGTAAAATATTTAGGGGACAGCAATTCTGAGCTGACAATAATTTGTATGCCGTAGGTAAAGCCCTTGTCAAGACAAGGCCTTTGGATTTTATTATCCATAAACCCTGAGGATTCCTTCCAATACGCCTCCGGCAATGGCCAGGGCC
>JAUUWD010000348.1 GCA_030589225.1 Desulfobacteraceae bacterium
GCGTTCACGGGTTCACGGTTCAAAGGTTCAACGTTTCTTTTTTGGTGAACCCTGAACCTTTGAACCCGTGAACGGTTACTTATTACGAAAGGCTGAGTCCCCCAAAAGGAGGCTTTATTTTTTAATGACTGAATTTCTGTACCAGGACCCGTTTCCTCTAAGCAAGGATACAACTGAGTATCGCCTGCTCACTAAGGACTATGTTGCAATCGATTCATTTGATGGCAGGCAGATTATTAAAATTACCCCTGAAGGATTGACGTTGCTCGCCGAAGAGGCATTCAGAGATGTTTCTCACCTGCTGAGGAGATCCCACCTTAAACAGCTATCAAGTATTCTGGATGACCCTGAATCGTCTGTCAATGACAGGTATGTGGTTCTGGAAATGCTGAAAAATGCAGTTATTTCCGCAGAGGGGATATTTCCCATGTGTCAGGATACAGGGACAGCTATTGTTATTGGCAAGAAAGGTCAACAGGTGTGGACGGGTTTTTCCGACGAAGAGGCCCTGTCCAGAGGCATTTTTAATGCCTATATGAAAAATAACCTTCGCTATTCCCAAATGGCTCCCCTGACCATGTACGAGGAAAAAAATACCGGGTGCAATTTACCCGCTCAGATTGATCTGTATGCAACAGAAGGTGATGCCTATCAATTCTTATTCATTGCCAAGGGAGGGGGATCTGCCAACAAAACTTTTCTGTATCAGGAAACCAAGGCTGTATTGAATCCTGATACCCTGATCGATTTCATGACCAGCAAGATGAAAACCCTTGGGACCGCTGCCTGTCCTCCCTACCACCTTGTATTTGTTGTTGGTGGCACGTCTGCTGAAGCTAACCTTAAAACAGTGAAACTTGCTTCTGCAGGCTATCTGGACCAACTTCCTACCACAGGCAATGAATGGGGGCAGGCGTTCAGGGACACGCAGCTAGAAGAAAAACTGCTCATTCAGTCACAAAATCTGGGTATTGGCGCCCAGTTTGGAGGTAAATATTTTTGTCTCGATATTAGAGTTATTCGTTTGTCCAGGCATGGGGCCTCCTGCCCGGTTGGCCTTGGAGTGAGCTGCAGTGCCGATAGAAATGTCAAAGCCAGGATTACAAAGGAAGGAATTTTCCTGGAGGTGCTGGAAACCAATCCAGCCCGGTTCTTGCCGGAACCCAAGGCTCCCGATAAAAGTGCAGTGAGCATTGACCTTAACGTGCCCATGGATGAAATCCGTGAAACATTGGGCAAGTACCCGGTAGCTACACCCTTGATGCTTAGCGGCAAGATTGTAGTTGCCAGGGATATTGCCCATGCCAGACTGAAAGAACGTCTGGACAGAGGTGAAGGGCTTCCCCAGTATTTAAGAGATCACATTGTATATTATGCCGGTCCTGCAAAGACTCCCAGGGGGTACGCTTCCGGTTCTTTCGGTCCTACAACGGCAGGACGTATGGACCCTTACGTTCCTCTATTTCAAAAGCATGGAGCTTCTCTGGTCATGCTTGCCAAAGGTAACCGTTCAGGGGAAGTAAGAGATGCATGTAAAAAATATGGGGGATTCTATCTGGGATCAATAGGAGGGCCTGCTGCCAGATTGGGGAAAGAGTGCATAACAGATGTTGAGATACTTGAATATCCTGAACTGGGAATGGAGGCCATATTTATAATCACGGTCAAGGATTTCCCCGCCTTTATCATAATGGATGACAAGGGAAACGATTTTTTAGAGAATATTTTGTCTCACTAGCGACCAGTATCAAACGCAAGATCTTAGAGTTGATGAAATGGCCAAAGGCGCAAGGCATAAGGCTTAAGGAAGAAAAAAAGAATTATAATATTTTAAATACTGTTTATAGAAAGGAAAGTATCATGTCTACGACAACTAAAACCATAGAAGGAAACGAAGCAGCGTCTCATGTGGCTTACGCCATGAGTGATGTAGCGGCGATCTATCCCATTACGCCATCGAGCAATATGGGGGAATACGCTGATGAATGGGCAGCCTATGGCAGGAAGAACATCTTTGGCCAGGTCTTAAAGGTTGTGGAGATGCAGTCAGAAGCGGGCGCTGCCGGTGCTCTTCACGGGGTTCTTTCTTCCGGTGCTTTATCCACTACCTTTACTGCCTCCCAGGGCCTTTTATTGATGATTCCCAACATGTACAAGATCTCCGGGGAATTGATGCCAACGGTTTTTCACGTCTCTGCCCGGGCCATTGCCACCCATGCCCTTTCCATCTTTGGGGATCACTCGGACATCAACGCTGTGCGTCAGACAGGGTTTTCTCTCCTTGCCTCTGCCTCTGTTCAGGAGGTGATGGACCTGGCCCTGGTAGCTCATCTTGCCAGTATCCGGACCAGTTTACCCTTTGTCCATTTTTTTGACGGATTCAGGACCTCCCAGGAGATCCAGAAGATAGAACTGATAGACTACGATGATATGGCCAGGCTGGTGGACTGGGAAGCCATTGAAGAGTTCAGGTCAAGGGCCATGAATCCGGAGTATCCCCAGCTCAGGGGGACGGCGCAGAACCCCGATATCTTTTTCCAGAACCGCGAGGCCTCTAATCCTTTTTATGAGCCCATAACAAGTGTGGTTAAGGAAGAGATGGACAAGGTGGGGGAACTCACGGGCCGAAGATATAATCTTTTCGATTATGCCGG
>JAUUWD010000082.1 GCA_030589225.1 Desulfobacteraceae bacterium
ACGTCAGAATACTAAACTAGTGCCCGACCGAAAACTGTTATTTTTCCCAATCTCTGCGTCAGGCTCAAATTATAATTCTCGAAATACTCAATGTATTCCTGTGGTTATAATTTTCGCCTTCCTTGATCTTGGAAAAAATCCCTAGTTTTCGTTCAGACACTAACTAAGCAGACCAAAAAACAGTGACTAAGCGAACTCACAAATCTGGAAAATATCACGAAAATCACAATGCTAAATCCGAAATTCGAATATCGAAATTCGAAACAAATTCGAATAACCAAAATCCCAATGACCTAAACAAAAAAAGCCTTTGCCAAGGTGGTTTGACTAAATAGTGTCTGAACGAAAACTAGGAATTTTTTCCAAGGTCAAGGAAGGCGAAAATTATAACCAGAGGAATACATTGAGTGTTTCGAGGATTATAATTTGAGCCTGACGCAGAGATTGGGAAAAATAACAGTTTTCGGTCGGGCACTAAATACTAAGTTCATTGCTTAAGAATATATTTAAAGGAACTCCATTGTTTTGAACATTTGAAAATTAAGATTTCGGATTTGTTTCGCATTTCGTATTTCGTGCTTCGAGTTTCCAGTTTATCTGGCTTAGGACTAAGAAATTTTATTAACTATTCAATCGGCAATCGAAAATCGTCAATTGATGCGTGGTTACCTGACAGCGCTGGGCAATGCCTTACTCCTACCCCTTTTGGCGAACTTTTCTTCCCAGACTAAGATAATAGGACTTGCTACAAAGATGGATGAATAGGTTCCCACAATAACTCCAATCAGCATTGCAAAGGCAAAATCATGTATCACACCACCACCCAGGATAAAAAGGGCCAAAACGACAATTAATGTGGTGGTGGATGTCAGAACGGTACGGCTCAGGGTCTCATTGATGCTTTTGTTTATGATCTCGTCAAAGGGCCGCCTCCGAAACCGTCTCAAGTTTTCGCGTATTCTATCAAAGACAATAATCGTATCATTCAGTGAGTAACCAACGATGGTGAGAAAAGCGGCAATAATTGCAAGAGATATCTCCCTGTCAGTCAATGCAAAGGCCCCAATTGTAATGGTCACATCATGAATAAGTGCAATAATAGCTCCCAGGGCATATTTCAATTTTAAAAACCAGCAGAGCCCCATGGTCACAATCAAAGCGATCACGATGAGCCAAATGACTGGCATACCAAAGCTGGAGAAGATATAAACTACAAATGCCAGAGACAGTGCCATTACAATACTCATCAGCCACTTCAGCTCAAATCGGCCTGAAATATAAATGGCAATGAACAGGATTGCATAAAAGATGGCAAAAAGGGCCTTCTGTCTTAAGTCTGCGCCTACTTTCGGCCCAACCATTTCCACCCGCCTCATTTCAACACCCGGACCGAATTCGGAAATCAAGGCCTGCCTCACCTTGTCGCCCAAACCTGCCAACTCAATATCTGTCCTTCTGACGCGGATTAGGTACTCATGTTGTCCTTCTTCACCAAATTCCTGAATGATGCTATCCTCAAGCTGAACCGGTGCGAGGGCGGATCTTATTTCAGAGGGCATCCGATTTTGATCCAGCTTAACCTGTATTAAAACCCCGCCTGAAAAATCCACACCGAAATTAGGGCCACCTCTCAATATTAGCAGAAAAATGGTTGCAATGATCATCATTGCGGAAAGAGTGAATGCAATATTCCTCCTTCCAATAATATTAATATTAATCCCCGCCTTGATGAATTCCATGTATTACTCCGCCATTATTTTGCGTTGTCCAAGTCCTTCCAGCCATTTAACTTTAGGCACTTTAGACACTTGAGTTCTCTTTAGTCACTTCCTCTAAATACTAATCCTTTTCATTCTTCGTTTTACATAGAGATAATCGAAAACAATCCTGGTGCCGAAGATGGCCGTAAATAAACCGGCGACTATGCCAATACTCACGGTTACGGCAAAGCCCCTGACGGCACCGGTCCCAAACTGAAACAATACAAGGGCAGCGATCAATGTTGTGATTTGGGCATCAAGAATTGTAATAAGGGCCTTACTGTATCCTCCTTCAATTGAGGCACGCGGGGTCTTTCCCAGCCTCATTTCCTCCCGCACGCGCTCGAAGATCAAAACATTGGCGTCAACAGACATACCAATAGTGAGGATAATCCCTGCGATCCCCGGAAGGGTCAGCGTGGCCCCAAAGAAGGCCAGACCTGCCATAATAATCAGGATATTCAGAACAAGGGCCACATCAGCAATGATACCAGAAAGGCCGTAATAAATTACCATAAAAATAACCACCACAAGGCCCCCGATGATCATCGATTTAAAACCTTTTTCAATTGAATCCTTTCCCAGGGAGGGGCCGACTGTGCGCTCTTCAATGATTTTAACAGGCGCAGGAAGGGCGCCTGCCCTTAGAACAATGGCCAGGTCCCGCGCTTCATCCATTGTAAAACGTCCCGTTATCTGAGCCCTCCCGCCAGAAATCTTGTCCTGTATTACAGGGGCGGAGTAGACGTTGTTGTCAAGCACGATCGCCAGTCTTTTTTTGATATTCTGCCCGGTGATCTGTTCGAAAAGCCTCGCGCCTCTGGCATCAAAAGAAAGAGACACTTGTGGTTCATTGTACTGGTTATCGAACTGGACCCTTGCGTCGGTTATGTACTCCCCTGTAATAAGGGTCCTCCTTTTGAGTAAATAGGGGACTTTCGTCTCACGGCCCGTCTTTGGATCGATGGTGACCTCATAAAGAATTTCATCCCCAGGGGGAATATTTCCTTTCAGGGCATCTTCAACACTGTGCTCCTCATCAACCAGCTTGAATTCCAGCAGGGCAGTCTTGCCGATCAGCTCCACCGCCCTTTTGGGATCTTTAATTCCTGGTAACTGGATCAAAATCCTGTTATCTTGCTGGGGTCGGATATCCGGCTCGCTTACACCAAACTGATCAATCCGGTTCCTGATGGTCTCAAGTGCTTGATCCACCGCCATTTTCATAATACGGGTCTTCGCCCTGGGGAGCAGCGTCAGCTCAAAAGATGGGTGGTCTCCTTCCCCTGGAACCGAAATCTCATCAAAATCAGGATAATCGGCCTCTGCCATTTTCTTGAAAACGTCTTTGTCCTCTGGCCCCATAAGGGTCAAGGTGATCCGATCATTTCCAAGACGCTTCAGTTCAACATACCTGATTTTACTCTTACGCAAATCGCGTTTTATTTCCTCCACAACCCTCTCCAGGTGGCTTTCCACGGCCTTCAAGGATCCCACTTCCAAAACGAGGTGCATACCCCCTTGGAGGTCAAGACCGAGATGAATCTTGTCTCTGGGCAGGATATTAGACCACCAGCCGGGAAAGTCACTGGTGAAAGACGGCATCAGATATATGAATGACATCAAAACCACAAAGGCAACAATTGCTGCGCGCCAGCCTAAACTCTTTGACACTTGCTACTCCCCTCTTTGATTAAAAAATTTCGATTGACTATTGATTGGTCATATCTGCGATGTTTTGATCTTCCCGTCCGGGGGAATCACGGATATCGTGACGCTTAATCATTGAAAACATCAATCGTCAATCATTAATCCCTCAAGATCCCTTGCCAGTAATCCCGGAAATGGAACCTCTCGAGACCTTGACCCTTACCTTTGGGGCGACCTCCATTGTCACCACATCCTCTGTCAGGCCAGTGACCACCCCGTGGAGCCCCCCGGAACTGACTACACGATCCCCTTTTTTCAAGGCAGCAAGCAATAGTTTGTGCTGCTTCGCTTTTTTTTGCTGTGGCCTGATGAGCAAAAAATAAAAAATCGCGAACATAAGTATGAGGGGGAGAAATGCGCCGAGGCCACCCCCCTGTCCGCCTGCCCCGCCGCCTCCCATTGCATAAGCCAAAAAATTCATTCTAAAACCTCCTTTTCGTTCAGTTAAGTCGTTAAATGTGGAAATATTGAGTTACGATTTTCCTTACAGCCAACGCTTTTTACCTTGAGCCACGCTTACTCAACCGCTCCTCCTCTTTGAAGTTCATAGAACTTATTGCGGTAATTGGTAAATCTTTCTTCCTGAAGTGCCTGTCTGATCCCGGACATTAGATGGCAGTAATAATAAAGATTATGTATCGTATTCAACCGGTAAGCCAGGATCTCTTTTGCCATAAAGAGATGCCTTAAGTAGCCCCTGGAGAAACGAGCGCATGTGTAGCACTGGCAATTTTCATCAATAGGTCTTTCATCATCCACGTATCTGGCGTTCTTGATTGTAATCCTGCCATTAGTTGTGAAAAGGGTTCCGTTTCGGGCATTGCGGGTCGGCATAACGCAATCGAACATGTCGACACCTCGCATAACCGCCTCTATCAAGTCTTCCGGCGAACCTACACCCATTAGATAAATCGGACTGTCTTCCGGTAGAAAGTCCATCGTCTCTGTAATGACCCGTAATCTTGTCTCACGGTCTTCTCCAACAGAAAGCCCGCCCAAGGCATACCCTTCAAAACCCATGCCGGTCAGATCCCCGGCACTCATCTCCCTTAGATCACGATACATGCCACCCTGCACTATGCCGAAAAGCGCCTGATTACCACCATCCATAAGTTCAAGGCACTTGCGAGCCCACAGGCTTGTTAATCTAACGGAATTCAGGACATACTCATAGTCAGAAGGATAAGGCGCGCATTCGTCAAAGGCCATAATAATATCCGCGCCTAAGGTCTTCTGGATCTTTATGGCCTCTGCTGGACCAATGAAGTGCGTGGACCCATCCAGATGGGACCGAAACGTCACACCCTCCTCGGAAATGGTCCTTAAACCCGAAAGACTGTAAACCTGGAACCCCCCACTGTCTGTCAATATCGGCCCCGGCCAGTTCATGAATCCATGTAATCCACCCAGCCGCTTTATGACATCATGCCCGGGCCGTAGGTAGAGGTGGTAGGTATTGGCCAGGATGATCTTGACGCCCGCATCCTGCAAGTCTTCCGGGGAGACTGCCTTAACCGATCCCTGGGTTCCCACTGGCATAAAAACCGGGGTCTCGAAGCTTCCGTGGGGGGTTTCGATTTCACAGAGCCTGCCCCTGCATTCCCTGGACTTGTGAATTATTTTAAATTCCAAGATAAATTAGCCCGTTGTTTGTTCACAGTATCAGCATCGCATCCCCGTAACTGTAAAACCTGTACCCTTTCTCAATAGCCGACCTGTAAGACTGTTTAATAAACTCCAGGCAGGCAAAGGCGGATACAAGGAAAAGCAACGAACTCTTTGGTAGATGAAAATTGGTAATTAGGGCATCCACTACCCTAAAAGAAAAGCCGGGAGTCACGAGCAGATCAGTCTTCCCATCTCCCGGCAATATCAAACCGTCAGGGGTCACAGCAGTCTCCAGTGCCCTCACGACAGTTGTCCCAACAGCAACCACCCTCCCGCCTTTTTCTCTGGTCCGTTCTATGGCATCCGCTGTCTCAGGCTCAATATGGTAGGACTCATCACCCAGGTGATGCCTTCTGATGTCCTTTGTCCGAACAGGCCTGAACGTCCCGTGTCCCACATGAAGGGTCAGATAGGCTACAGAAATCCTTGCAGACTTTAGTTTGTCGATCAAATCCTCTGTAAAGTGGAGCCCGGCCGTTGGTGCAGCAACAGCACCTGCACTTTTCGCAAAAATCGTCTGATACCGTTCCTTGTCGAGATGCGAATAAGTGGTTTTTTTCCCTCGCTTAATGTAAGGCGGCAAGGGCATATGCCCTTGTTCTTCAAGCAAAGAATCAATAGAGAAATCACCGCTAAATGTGATTTTGACCAGACCGTTTTCCAGTACCTCTCGTACCTTCCCGGAAACACCTGACTCAAAGAAAAGGAGTCCACCTTTCTTGGGCCGTTTGGAAGATCTCAAAAGACAAATACGCGTTGCTGGGTCTTTGCCGGCTGTATCATTGCATCCCAGCACAAGGATTTCTATTAGGCCTCCACTTTCCTTTCGGCCGAAAAGCCTTGCAGGGACAACCTTCGTATCATTCACAACCAGTAAATCACCAGGCCGAAGCAGCGTGGGCAGGTCAAAAAAAAGTCTATCTGAAACAGATCTTTCTTTACGATCCAGCACTAACAAACGCGAACGATCCCGTCTTGAAACCGGGACCTGCGCGATTGATTCTGCCGGCAACTCGTAATCATAATCCTCTATATCAAACATCCCAGCATTTTAAACGTAGTAGGCTAAACAAGATCGAATTTAAAGTCAAATCTTTTTATTCTTTGAAAAAATAGGCAATTAACAGCCCCAGAGCCATAGCTACGAAACCCATGGCCCTGAGATTTGAATCCGGGATCTCCTGCAATGTTGACATCCATTTTTTCATCTTACCAGGAAAAGCAAAATAAGGGATCCCCTCCACTATGAGTACGAGTCCTATAAGGCAAAGCAGCAATTTCATTTCCAGGTGAACCTCAATAGGGACCCCCTTATTTAGTGTCTGAACGAAAATTAGGAATTTTTTCCAAGATCAAGGAAGGCGAAAATTATAACCATAGGAATACATTGAGTATTTCGAGGATTATAATTTAAGCCTGACGAAGAGATTGGGGAAAATAACAGTTTTCGGTCGGGCACTAATTATAACCGTTCACGGGTTCAATGGTTAAGATGTTCAGGGTTCACCGAAAAGCTAAACCGTCCTACAAACAAAATTAACAAAAGAAAGGTCTGAGCCTGTGAACGCTTACTTCTTCTTTTCGTACGTTCCGGACATCCCTTGCAGGATCTTCTCCAGATGTTGCAGCTCCTTCCCGTATCCGGCCCAATCCCCCTGGCGTAAATATTCTTTGGCCCTATTATAGTGTTCCAAAGCCAACTTGCCGGATTCAGAAACACCGTAAGTTCCAGGCTTAAGAGCGGAAACCATCTCTCTGGCGGCTATTTCTCCCCCGAGAACAAGACGCAAGGCCCTGTCAAGGGTTTCCTCCATGAGGAGTCGATTGCCGTAAGCCACAATTACCCTCTTTAATTCCGGTAAGGCTGCGGTCCTTGATTTATCTGTCTGTGAAGGGCCTGGCGCCTGTGTCCTTTGAG
>JAUUWD010000327.1 GCA_030589225.1 Desulfobacteraceae bacterium
AATGACCATTTTTTTGTTTGCAATGTCAATTTCCTTGACAACTTGGTATATGGCGGGGATGCAGACCTCCTTGTCCCCCTCCTTTACCACGTTAATGTCATGGGGCGTTGTGGGTATAATCTGTGATATTGTGCCCACATATTGCCCTGTATCCAGGTAAACTTTAAGTCCCAGAAGCTCGTACCAAAAATATTCATCGTCACTGCGGGCAACGGCCTCTTTGCTGACAAAAATGTCAGCGCCCCTGTATTCTGCTGCCTCACCTATAGCGCTTAACCCTTCCAACCTCATTAAAAAAAAATTCTTATGAGGCCTTATATAGGTTACTGTATATTCATGGGTTTCACCTGAAACAGACCTCAGCATAACAGTCCCCGCGTCCAGGAAAGAGGCTTCGGATCCTGCATAGGCCCAGATCCGTAAAAGGCCTCGCAAACCGTGAGGACCAATTACCTTACCAACAAGGAGCAAACTGCCTGACGAAGCCCGGGGCAAGGTTATTCAATGATCTCCAAAACAGATCGCTTTCTTATCTTGGTGGAGGCTGCACTAAGAATCGTTCTCATAGCCCGTGCTGTGCGGCCCTGCTTGCCTATGACCTTTCCAAGATCTTCCTTGGCTACTTTTAGTTCAATAACAGAGGTCTGTTCTCCCTCTATTTCTGTGACGTTCACTTCCTCTGGCTTATCCACTAGCGCTTTGGCGATATATGCGATTAAATCCTTCATGTCGAGTCACCTCCGTATTTGGTTGCGCCACCACGTCACCCCAACTTGCTGTTCAATGAAGCCCAAACAGTCCTTGCTTTTTCAAAATGGCCCTGGCAGACTCTGAAACGAGTGCGCCTTTTCCCAGCCAGTAATTGACTTTTTCCTTATGCACCTTTACCTCTGCAGGATCTTTCATAGGATCATAAGTCCCTAATATGTCAAGGAATTTACCATCGCGCGGTGCCTTAGAATCAGCAGCGACAAATCGATAAAAAGGGTTCTTTTTTGCTCCCATTCTTGTTAACCTAATTTTAACTGCCATTTTACTCTGTCTCCCCTTCCAAGATAAGTAGTTTTTTTATTTCATTTTTAGCCAAATAGTGACGGCATATTTGCATAACCTTGCTTGGTAAAACGTTCCACCATCTTTTTTGTTTGCGTAAAGTTCTTTAACAGGCGATTCACATCCTGAACTGTAGTTCCGCTGCCCCTGGCGATTCTCCGCCTTCTGCTCCCGTTTATGATCTTATACCGGCGTCTCTCCCCCTTGGTCATGGAATTTATTATGGCCTCTACTTTCACCAGCTCCTTTTCGTCCGGCTTATACTGCTTTAGTTTCTTGAGTTGCCCCATTCCCGGCAGCATGCCAAGTATCTGCTCAAGAGATCCAAGCTTTTTCATCTGCTGTAACTGGGCCTGGAAATCTTCAAGGTCAAATTGGCTTGTTTTGAGTTTTTTCTCAAGCTTCAGGGCCTCTTTTTCATCGAATTCAGACTGGGCCTTTTCGATGAGAGAAAGCACATCTCCCATCCCCAGAATTTGAGAGGCCATTCTTTCCGGGTGAAAAGGCTCAAGGGCGTCAATTTTCTCTCCAACACCGATGAACTTGACGGGTTTGCTGGTTACTGCCTTGATGGACAATGCAGCGCCGCCCCTTGCATCGCCTTCCATCTTGGACAGAATGATACCTGTAATACCCAGGATTTCATCAAATTGCTTCGCCACATTGACTGCATCCTGTCCTGTCATGGCATCTGCAATCAGAAGGATTTCAGCGGGATTGATTTTTTCCTTTATCCTGACCAATTCAGCCATCAGGGGCTTATCAATGTGAAGGCGCCCGGCAGTATCAATAATCAAGACATCTGCGCCCTCTCTTCCTGCATAAGATAATGCATTCAGGCAGATGTCTTCCGGCTTTTGACCAGGATCTGTTTGGTAGACAGGCACCTCGATTTGAGACCCCAGTTTTTTTAGCTGGTCAATGGCAGCCGGCCTGTAAATATCCGCCGGAACAAGATAAGGATGTCGTCCCTGATTACGGAGATAATTGGCCAGCTTCGCGGCTGTTGTGGTCTTGCCCGACCCCTGAAGCCCTACAAGCATCAACGCATGAGGTGTTCTCCCAACTAATTGCAACCCCTGATTCGCCTCACCCATCAACCGGGTGAGTTCTTGATTGACAATCTTGATGAGCTGCTGGCCCGGGGTCAGGCTCTCAAGGACTTCCTGCCCCACAGCACGCTGGCGGATGTCCTCCACAAGCTTTTTTACCACTTTGTAGTTTACATCCGCCTCCAGGAGGGCTAAACGCACCTCCCTTAAAGCATCCTGGACATTGGCCTCGCTTAATCTGCCACGTCCTGTTACTTTTTTAAATACACTATTTAATTTTTCGGTAAGGCTTTCAAACATAAGTGAACAACCATTGAAAATCAAATCCTCTAATTTAATTCGGATTTCAATATTATGTCAATAAAAATCGTACGATTACCTTCAATTATGGCCCTACACCGCTGCAATTGGAACATTTCTGCATATGTCTTTAAGACTCTTTTTTAAATGCTATCATATATTGATCTTTTTTCCATCAAAATATTTGTAAAACACCAGCTTAACGTCTGGAAACATCCAGGCTACTTAATTTTGAAGTTGCCAAGGAAGATTATAGTGTTTAATATTTCAAAATAACGCACACAACAGGCGACTGACAACTCACTACTGACACTTTTAAAGGACATATATTCATATTGGATGCCTTCTCCAGAAATAATGAAGGAATGATCCGCCCGGTTAAAGGAAAAAGGGACCCTGATGTAGAACGGGATGCTCTAATGGTTATGATTCCCTCGGAGCTTCAATTCCTTGTCCAGGCGTCAAAAGCTGAAGAACTCTCCTTTAGTGACATGAACTTATACCGGGCAAATAAAGGGACCCAGGCCCCGTTTACCCTTGCAGGTCCCTTCCTGGGTGCCCCCCAGGCAGTCATTGCCATGGAAAAGCTGATCGTCC
>JAUUWD010000151.1 GCA_030589225.1 Desulfobacteraceae bacterium
ACCTCTTCTGCATCTTTGAACTGGGGCATAATCCGTGGGTTTCCCAGATTTGTGACCTCGATCCTTTTTACACCCGCAAAGGCCCGCTCCTGAAGATAATAGATCTTTGCCTCAGTAGGGATCCATACCTCTTCATGCTGAAACCCATCCCGTATTGTTATGTCGGCTAACCTTACCTTTTTGGGCATCCTTGGATTCACCTTGAAAAAATCATACTCACTCATCTTCCTCCTCCTCTCTAATGCGGCCTTTGGCCGCTTTTAAATTCGAAATAAAAACCATTAATAAAGTGATCTTACCCCCATTATTCAACTTTTACCGCCCACTACTCCAGTACTCCAACACTCCATCACTCCATATGGGTGATATAAATTGAACGCCTTATAACACCTATAATCTCAATAAGTTGTAGGAATTACACCTGAAGAATCTACCCCCTTATAGATCTTGGAAGCAGCATCTGATGCTGGGGGCATATGCTTTTTGGGTTTTGATAACTGGTTCTCGCAAAGCCAATAAAATAGTCTCTTAGTTGTGGCATAGGGATAATCTCATCCACGAGACCGGCCTTTGCACAGTATACTGGCCTGGACTGGTCATAGTACTGCTGGGCAAGGGCATTCATCTTATCAATCACCGGTTCAAGGGGATGCCCTGCATCCTGTTCCTTGACCAGCCTCCTTGCAAAGGCACCAGCGGAAGCGGTTTCCCCGTGCATTACGTAGATCTCAGTGGTGGGCACACCCAGGGTAAAGGCATTATTCCTGGTTGCCTGGGGCCCTCCCATGATGTAATGGGCAGCCGCTGTCCCTTTTCTCAATACAACACACATCATGGGAACATGTGAACTTTCAATGGAATATATAAGTGACTGCCCGAGGCCTAAGAGTTCCGCCTTCTCAGCAATGTCTCCAACATCAATACCACTTGTGTCCTGAAACCAGATCATGGGGACCTTATCCCTGCCGCAAAACATGACCAGTTCATTCATCTTGATAAGACCTTCCCTGTAAAGCTTACCACCGATACCCGGGTACTGACCCTCTGCATATTTGGGGTAGTCCTTTCCTAAGAATCCCTGGCGGTTGGCAATGACTCCAACTAAGAAACCGTCTATCTTGACAAGCCCGCAATAGATCTCTGGGCCATAGTCGGGTCTGTATTCCATGTGCTCGCTTCCATCAAAAAGCCTTGCCAGAACCTGTTTAATGCTATAGGTCTTTTTCTGATTAAATGGAACAATAAGATTAAGGTCTTCTGCCGGATACAGGGGATCAGCAGGCTCTGCTACCCTGAAGGTAGATGGATCATAAACAGGCATACCTGCCATACATTTCTTTACGGCCTCAAGAACTCCTTCCTCGGTGTCAAATACCTCCCTCATAAAGCCAGTCTCATCATGGTGGATTTTAACGCCCCCGGGAGGCGCCTGTTTGAACTTTCTTGTTGCCTCAATCAGAGTCTCAGCGCCTTTCAGATCAAAATGTCCCTTAGGAGACATGCCGCTTACAATCCCTCCTCCGCCCACTGCCATATTGGATTTCTCATGGGCGAAAATGATGGCAGGACTGATTGCGTGGTATCCGCCACCTGCCGGATTTGTCCCGTACATGCCAACGATTACAGGGATACCCTTTTCGATCAGCTCAGAATGCCTGAAAAATATCCTTCCGCCAGATCGCCTGCCGGCGTACACCTTTTCCTGTTCTGTTAATTTAACGCCACTACAATTGAGTATCCAGACAAGGGGAATATTTAACTGTTCTGCAATATCCTGGGCCCGAAAAACATTCTCTCTCTGACCTGGGATCCAGGCCCCGGCAAGGACTTTGTTATCCGAGGCTATAATGGAGGCGTATCTACCGGATATCCTGCCCAGGCCATTTATCACCCCGGTTGTGCCCTCCTGATTAAACTCAGGATCATAGAGGCTGTTTAAGGGTAAAAATGTCCCCGGATCAACCAATAGCTCAATCCTCTCCCAGGCCGTTTTTTCTCCCCGCTTGTGTATCTTTTCAGCAGGGATACCCCCCATTTTCACCTTCTCCAAGGCCTCGGCCACCCCTTCTTCAACTTTTGCTATCTCATGCGTATTTGCCTCTTCCCGCTCTATTTCACTGTCTTTCAGTGCTCTTCCAATTGGACTCATTTTTTCAAAATACGGTCTCATTTTATTTACCCTCCCTGTAATCAGCCACCCGCTGTTCAAGCGTTGCTATAAGGCCCGCGCGGAATTTTGTGTCCCTGTACAATCCGGCATCTGCCTCCATTTCTCTTTTAACAAATGAATTCTCATCAAATTTTGATGGATCGTACCCTTCAAGAAGTCTGGTTAAGGCCTCAATGGACTGCGGCGCCAGGGGCCTTCCCGTCTTAGCGATTTCTTCTTTTACCTCTTTTAAGGATTTCCCCCAGAGGTGAGAATAGTTTTCAGGATTCTTTCTCCTCGTCACCTCAAGTGTGATCTCCTGTTTTGTCGCAAGGGTGCGTCTCTCTTTCTCACTTACCTTCGGGATCTCTTCCACCGGGCATGTTGCAAGCTCCAACCCCTTTGGGAGCAAAAGCAGGCCAGTGTCGTCATTGTGGGTCTCTAATGCCTTCAGGTAATTCGCCTTGTCAGCGTCGGAATCACCGGTTTTCTGTCGTTTTGGAAAAGGAAAAGGAATATCTACAACCACATTATAGGTCCCGATTTCTTTTAGTTGATCGGCCTTTACTTCTTTTGATGTCATAGCCATGTATTCTGCATTGGTGAGCCCTGCCTTGATTAACGTCCTGGCGATTCCTGCCCAGCCCGGAATTAAACCGATCATGGCCTCGCTAAAACACATACCACTTCTGGAATCGCCCACCAGCAAATCGGCCATCAGTGGAATCTCAGCAGAACCTCCGTACCGGGTCCCTCCGCCACAGACAGCAACGACTCTCATATGTTCAGCAATTTTTCTGATGGTACCATGTAGGCCGATCCCCTTTCTCAGCCTGTTATCCGCCCATTCAAAGAGTTTGTCTATTTCCTCGGCTGAAGCCCCATTAGCCTCTTTCTCGTTTTTATTCTCTAAGGTTTTATCAAGTTTATTCAAGCTCTCCTTGAGATCTCCACCCGCATGCACAGGATCGTTGGCACCATAAAGGACAAGGAAATCAAGTTCATTCCTTTTCTCATATACTTTGTCCAGGCCCTTGAGATAGGCGTCAAGCCCTGGATTACCCACCTGATGAACCGGTGGGTTGCAATAGCATAGGATAGCGCCCTGCTTTCTGCCATAGGTGATCTGGTCAATGATAAGATATGCCTTATCCTCTGACCATTCATAGATTGGTCCGAGATTTGTATACCCTGCAATCTTATCGGATCTCACCAACTGTATTGGGCCTTTCATAGAATGCCTCCTATAGGAATTTACTTTTTCTTGAGTGGCGAAGCCGCGCCACATAGAATCGTGAAGCGATTGTATAATTTGACTGCTTTAAAGACAACATATACGAAAGTGAGCTCTTTATCAAGTAGTAGAATATGGAAAAAGGTGTCACTTATTTTAAGGGTTAAGCAAAGCCCCTTATCTTTAGGCATGATTTGCAAACGAGAGACAGGCTGTTATGCTTGAAAAATGAACAGAAATGTTAAAATATACCTTGAATTACAGACATAATTAAAGAAAACTAAATATGCCAGGTATTCCATAATCGCCTGTTAAGGATTTTAGGAGAGTATATTGCCATTGGTGGGATTCCTAATATAGCGGACAACATTCGCTCTTATCCTTTATATTGCGTGGCAGGCCTGCAAGCTCTGACTGGTGAGGAAAGGAGATTTTTATGTGGCACCACAAACATTCAGTTGATTTGATCTTACTGAATGGTGATTTTCGGACCCAGGATCCAGCGTATCCGCGAGTCAGCGCGGTTGCAATTGGTGCAGGTCGAATTATGGCCGTGGGCGATAATAACGAAATAAAGCCCCTGGCCGATTCTGATACGGAAGTCATTGACTTGAGAGGACGGCTGAGTATTCCAGGGATGACAGACTGTCACTTCCATTACTATGATTGGGCCTTAGAGCTTCGGAATCTGAAGTTATCTGATACTATTTCTCTTAATGACCTTATGGGACATGTCAGCCAGGTTTATGGGTCAACGGCTGCTGGGGGCTGGATATTGGGACAGGGCTGGAACGAAGTGGGCTGGCCAGAGGGACGAATGCCCACCCGTGATGATCTGGATGCCGTTGCCCCGGCTCATCCCGTCTTTCTTTTACGTTCCGACCTCCACTTGGCAGTGGTCAACTCCCTCGCGTTGGAACTGGCCCAAATAAACGAACAGACCCCGGATCCTCCTGAAGGGATTATTGCACGAGACCAGTCAGGCCGGCCAAACGGAATTCTCCGGGAGTTGGCCATCAATCTGGTGAAGAATATCATCACCAACCCAAACGAAAATGAAATCGGTGATGCCATGGTCGATGGCATTCCGGTTCTACACTCTTTTGGAATTACGGGCATACATGATCTGCGCCTTATGGGCGGTATCGAAGGGGCATCGGCGTTTGGGGCATGGCAGCGTCTCAGGGAGGCAGGAAATCTGAATTTGAGATGCTGGGTAAGCATACCGGGGGAGCGCTTAGATGAAGCTATTGCTTTAGGGCTTCGAACCGGTTTTGGTGATGAGCGCCTTCGTGTCGGTCATCTCAAGTTTTTCACAGACGGCGCCATGGGTTCACGAACGGCATGGCTTACCGAACCCTATCTGGATGCGGATTGCGGTATACCCCTGACCCCGATAAAAGAAATTGCAGAGGCCATTGACAGAGCTGAAAAAGCGGGCCTATCAGTGGCTGTTCATGCAATAGGTGATCGAGCGAACCGGGAGGTTGTGACGATCTTTGAAAAGCAGCAGGAAGCGCGGAAAGGGGACAAACGCCCGGTCCACGCTCAGCTTGGCATCCCACATCGCATTGAGCACGTCCAGATGATCTTGCCCGAGGATCTTACCCGTATGGCCCGTTTAGATCTTGTTGGCTGCGTTCAGCCGATTCATATTATTGACGACATGTCCATGATTGAAACGGCTATCGGTCCCAGGGCCAAGTGGGGCTATCAGTTCCGGGAGATGCTTGAGGCGGGTATACCTCTGATCTTCAGCTCGGATTGCCCTGTGGCTGATCCGAATCCCTTGTGGGGGATTCATGCGGCGGTGACTCGACAGCTTCGAGACGGCACACCGCCAGAAGGCTTGTATCCTTCTCAGCGGATCACGGT
>JAUUWD010000336.1 GCA_030589225.1 Desulfobacteraceae bacterium
ATCAAACTTATGATTAAACCCTGACAGGAAGTGTTTGGCAAGAGGCAGGATGTCATCGGGCCGTTCATTAAGCGAGGGTATCTGTACTGTAATAATTCCCAGCCGGAAATAAAGATCGTTCCTGAAAAGCCCTTTTTCTATCATGCCGTCTAAGTTTTTGTTTGTGGCAGAGACAACAATGGTTTGAAACTGTAATTTCTTTGTCCCGCCTATTCTGTAAAATTCACCCTCTTCAAGAAACCTGAGAAGTTTTGCCTGGGCTTAGCTTGAATCGATACTTGCAACTGGGAACTCGAAAATGTATAAGATATTGATAATTCCCTGGGCCATCAAGTATCAATTTTCTCGTAGATTGATAGAATAATGTCCCTAAAAAAATTCCATGCTAAGAAAATTTAAAAGCATTATCTCATGGGCTATAGCCCATGGACAGGAAAGATCTCTTTCTGGATATGGGAAACGACTCTTCGGGCCTCCTCGAAGGCCTTGTCTTTGACTTCACCCTTTGTGAAGTACGGATGATCATAGAGACTGCCCACCTCGTTTTCCGGCCCGAACATCATACCTCCCACAAGACCGGCAAACTCGTCCACTGGTTCCACATGGTTTAGTATGCCCCAGGCCAGGGTCCAGCATCGGGAAGTTCTATATAGGTCATAGCCTCCCCCTCCAAGGCCGAGGATTTTTGGGCAAAGGGCCATGATTCCCTTTAAAGCCTTCTGATATCCATTATTTGTCAGTTTAAGGTGGGTAAGAGGGTCAGAGATCAGGGTATCAGCCCCGAGTTCAGCCACAATGAAATCCGGTGAAAAGGATGTAACCAGCGGTGGGATTACTGCGTCAAAGACAAAATCATAGACCTCGTCATCGGTCCCGGGCTCCAGGGGGACGTTGACCGTGAAACCCATACCGTGGCCTTCTCCTGCCTCGGTTTCATAGCCTGACCAGGGGTAGAGGGTCCTTCCGGTTTCGTGGAGGGAAATGAAAAGAACTCCTGGGTCATCATAAAATGCTTGCTGAACGCCGTTTCCGTGGTGGGCGTCGAGGTCGATATAGACCGCCCTTAGCCCGGGCGACCCACGTAATACATCCTTAAGGGCAATCACGATGTCATTGATATAGCAAAAGCCCTCTGCATGGTCAGGCAGGGCGTGGTGGAACCCTGCCAGGGGGTTGAATGCAATCAGGGCATCGCCACTGATGATTTTTTGCAGGGCAACATGTGTGCCACCGGCTGCCCGCAAAGACCATTCGTATATTCCGGAAAGAATTGGGGTGTCTTCGGTTCCAATACCTCGCTCGAGCATTTCGACAAGCATTTCGGGACGCATTTGTCCTGAGCTTGCATCCTTGAGAAGGCTGAGGTAAGCGGGTTCATGAAAAAGGGTAAGGAGAGCCAGGTCTATGGGCTCAGGATCCAGGATTTTCATCCAGGGGTGGTTCATAACGCCGTAGCGCGTGCAGAGGTCATACGTTTTTGATGCCCTTTCCGGCTTGAATGGATGGTCAGACCCAAAATCAAACCGGCCCATCTCTTCTGAATGGACATAGATTGACCCCATTGTTTTAACATCGTCTTTTCCCAAAGGTTTTCCTTTCATAGCCCGAAGTTTTCTCAGGGAGGGCTTCAATTTTTTTCGTCCGCAGACTAACAGACGTGTGTAAGCAGGGTCAATGAAAAACACCGGGTTCCCCGGTACAAGAAAGGACCTCACTCCTTTTTTTTGACTTCTCTGTCAAAATGGGCTAATTATAAGCATAGTAGGAGATGACAACGCATGCCCTGGATTCAAAGAATTAGCCGCCTGTCGCCCTCTGAAAAGGAGGGGCTTTACCGGATCCTCATTCCTCCTTCACTATATAGTCGTTTCAGGATTGACCCCCTTTCTTTGCGTAACGAAAAGGGGGAGAGGATTGTGCGGTTTTTCTGTCCGCGAGGGGACAGAACCTGTCTGGTGGAAATAAAATTACCAGGATCAGAGCACGCTCTTTACTCTATACAGCTTACTGATTTAAACGATTTCACCCAGATTGACTGGGATTTTCTCGTTGTTAATGACCCTGGTTCACCCGTATTCACAACGCATATTGACCAGGAGGGGAGAGACACGTTATTCGGGTGGGCATCCAGGAATCTTGCCGAGGAGGAAAAGGCTGTGGAAGCCGGGCTCTTTCCCGGACAGGTTACCAAGGGCCTGGGGCTGACCCGTGAGGTGATCCATGTTCTGGAGTTTTTCTGCCGGATCTTTGATATCAAGAGCATGCGGCTGGAGGCCCTCTTCTATCACAATGCAATTACGTATGAAAGGCACGGATTCAGCTATTTTGACGAATATGCCCAAATGAAAAGGATACATGAACTCTTTCAACCCGGAAAAGCGCTCTTCAACAAATTGGATAATAGCACACCCTTCCGTAAACCTGAGTTTGCTCACACCGTGAGGGGCCGTAGCTGGGCCATTCATGACGGCATTCTTGCGGATATTGAAGATGATGTGCTCGACGAGGGCTGGGCTTCACCTGTGATGTACCGGATGGTGGGAAAGCCCAGAGGTATGGTCACATTCCCCGATCCGGTATATTAGTGCCTTAGGAATTATTTTTGTGCCCTCCAGAGGCGGATCTACGACATTTTGTGGCTTCGCCTAGGAGGGTGTCTGAGAATGAGATATTTTTTCCAAGATCAAGGAAGGCGAAAATTATAACCACAGGAATACATTGAAGTATTTCGAGGATTATGATTTGCGCCCGACGTAGAAATTGGGGAAAATAGCCATTCTCGGACAGCCTCCTAGCTGAGGCGGAGTATTGGGCTATTCTCATTATCTTCAAATGATTGAATATTTTCGATTGAATATTGAAT
>JAUUWD010000028.1 GCA_030589225.1 Desulfobacteraceae bacterium
ATTGGCCTATTTTGGTGGGTAGTGCCCACCCTACATTGCATAACAACTGAGATATTACAATTTCGGGGTCTAAAACCCCAAATTACAAGCATCCATTCTCCGTAGCAGGCTACTGCGAAGGATGAACCATATTACAAACAATATCCAAATCTCAAATACAAATGACCAAAACAATGGTGCGTTTTGATATTGTAATTTGTAATTTGATATTTGTGATTTTTTTAAGTATTACGCTGGGGATATCTTTAACCTGACGGCCATGTCCGCTAACTTAAACTGGATGGTTTGTAAACCGAAAATCGGCTGCCGGAACTGGGTCCGTTCCCTGGCATAGCGCAAGGCTTCATCGAGGCAGGGCTGGGCTCCGCCCACGGCCATGGCTGCATTACTTATGCGCCCGGTTTCGAGCACGGCTAAGTGCTGGGTAAACATGGTTCGGATCTCCCAACATGTTGTCTTTTGGAATTCGGCAGTCCTCCAATATGACTTCAAGGGTGGCCGAGGCATGCCAGGCCATTTTATCTTTTGCTCCTCTGTTCCAAACACATAGAGCTCCTGGGCCACGATACTGGTTGTCACATCCAAAAGCGCACCCAAGGTAATATCGCCCCTGGATATCCCCTCTATGCAGACGTGCATACCTACCCAGTCGCCTTCGCTGCCCCCATACTCCTCCGGAAAGGGGATGCCCATCATTCCTTTTCGATATTCGATATTCAAAAACCACTGTAATTTTCCTTAAATCAACAGTATTGCCCTGTCTGAGGAGGGGTGAGTTATTGATAAAGATTACTTTGCCGCCATTCTTATGGCGCCGTCCAGGCGGATCACTTCTCCGTTTAGCATCGGGTTTTCAATAATGTGCTGGACCAGTGCTGCGAACTCATCGGGTTCTCCTAATCTTTTTGGAAAGGGCACCATTTTGTTGAGGGCATCCTGTACATTATCAGGAAGCCCCTGGAGCATGGGAGTATTAAAGATGCCCGGCGCAATGGTCATGATCCTTATGCCGTAATCCGCAAATTCACGGGCAATGGGAAGTGTCATTCCCGCTACTCCCGCCTTGGAAGCACTATATGCGGCCTGGCCGATCTGCCCGTCAAAGGCCGCAACAGAAGCGGTATTGATCATAACCCCTTTTTCGCCGTCCTCATTTCCCTGGTTTTTCACCATTTGCTCGGCAGAGAGCCTGACCACATTCATAGTGCCCATCAAGTTGATCTGCACAACCTTATTGAAATGGTCCATGGCCATGGGACCTTCCTTACCTAAGACCTTGGCCGGGATTCCCACCCCCGCACAATTGACGGCAATGTGAATCGCGCCAAAGGTTTCAATGGTTTTGTCTATTGCAGCCTGGACGTTTGCTTCATCCGTGATATCGGTCATGTAAAAAATTACAGGATCTCCCAATTCCGATGCAACTTTTTCTCCCCTGTCTTGGGCAAAATCAAATATCGAGACTTTCCCGCCCCTGTTCACCAGGTTGCGAACGCATGCCTCACCCAGACCCGAAGCTCCTCCTGTTACAACTGCAACCGAATCTTTAATTTCCATAAATTGACCTCCGTCAGTAATTTCCGGTTATGTATTTGCATATAATTCGCAGCCTAACGGTCTGAGCGTTCCTTACTTTTCGGACACATGGCCATTGATAATTATGACCAGTTCAGGCTTTAGGGGATTATCCGTTCGGACATACAGGTGACCTGTATAATCACCTGTTGTTTTGGAAATATCTACTACTTCCAATTTGTAAACATATCCAGACTTGACCTCCTTTAGAGTCCACCGGACATGATCCTTCAAAACGCTTTTTATGCAATTGATATTTAAAGGTTTATCATGATTATTAATAATTTCAAGATGCTCGCTGGGTACCCGTCCCTTAACACCCCACAAGGAGAGATAGCCGCCCGGTTTAAGCGAGATATGAGGTTTGACTTTACCTGTCAGGTAGAGGGCTACACTTCTTTTCTCCAGGTCATCGGACCACACAATGGCTTTTTTTTCAAACTCACCCCTTACACTGCTGCTATCTATTGATAATGTTATGTTCCCTTTCCCGCCGGGAGGGATGACCCTGTCATACCGGGCCACAAAGCAGCCTCAGGAGTGGGTCACCTTTTTTATGTTCAGCGTGGCCGTTCCTTTATTGGAAACCACAAAAGTATGTGTCAATTCAGTACCTTCAAAAACAATTGGAAAGGTATGGGAAGTCTGCCTGAAGTGGATTATTGGACCAACTTCAGGCGGTGCCGAATATGACAGGCTGCCATAAACAAAGATGGCAATCATGCAGAATAGAACCACGGAAGTTCTTAAAAAATCACTCTTCATAGGCTCCTCCCTCATAGGTGATCACAGGGTATAAAAATCTTGGCTATTATAAAGGGTCTGATCGGGTTTTAATATCAAATCTAACGCAATCCTGATAAAAAGCTTATTATTTTTTTTAGAGGTGTCCCTGGGCCGAAGATCTCTGCTATGCCCGCTTCCTTGAGCTTGGGGACATCATCCGGAGGTATGGTGCCACCGAGAACCACGATCGTTTGCTCCATCCCCCTTTCTCTGAGGTGTCTGACAACCTCGGGTGCGAGTATCATGTGGTTCCCTGAAAGGGTGCTCAATCCTACTACATCAGCATACTCTTGAACAGCCGTTTCAGCAATATTTTCAGGCATTTGATTCCCTACATAAATAACTTCCATACCGGCATCGCGTAGCGCGCGTGCCACAACAATACTGCCTCTCCAATGGGCGTCCATACCAAGACGAGCAATTACCACCCTTATATCTTTTTTCATAATCGAACCCGACTCCTTAACTTCTCGAAACTTGTACAACTCGTTGATATAACAAGTTTTTTTATGCTAAAGGTATGAAGTAAGAATGGAACTCCGTCAAAAAAGAGGCATGTTCCATGTCCCGTAACAGCCCTTAATGGTACGTGATATTTCTCCTTCAGTCACATAAGCCTTAACAGACTCTACAATGACCTCCATCAGGTTCCCGTTTTCATCACAGCAACGACTTATCTCATCTAAGGCATGCTGTGCCCGGAATGGGTCTCGCTCTTTCTTGATCTTTTTGATCCTCTCTTCCTGTATTCTAAGCGTTTCAGGAACCTGAAAAAGATCCATGGGTAATTTTTCATCCTCTTCCCTGTAACAATTTACGCCCACAACCGGCATTTTCCCGGACTCAATGGCTTGCTGGTAATTATATGCGGAATCGGATATCTCTCTATGTATCCAGCCAGTTTCCACCGCCTTGACAATACCCCCCATTTGATCGATCTTTTCCAGCAGAGTGACTATCATCTCCTCCAACTGGCCGGTCAAAGACTCTATAAAATAGGAACCCCCCAAAGGATCTACCGTATTGGTCACTCCGGTTTCCAACTGTAAAATCTGGTTAATTCTCAGGGCCGTCAGGGCAGAAAGCTCCGTTGGGGTACAAAGCGCCTCGTCATAGCCGTCTATGTGTACAGACTGCGCTCCACCCAAAACAGCCGAGAGTCCATGATATGCCGACCGGGCAATATTGTTCAGTGGTTGTTGTGCAGTCAGGGCAACACCCGCTGTCTGAACATGGAACCTGAAAGCCAGAGAGCGTGGGTTCTTTGCTCCGAAACGATCCTTCATTATTCGGCACCATATCCGCCTGGCAGCACGGTACTTAGCGATTTCCTCAAAAAAATCATTGTGTGCGGATAGAAAAAAACTGAGGCGGGGAGCAAAACTGTCTACATGGGACCCACGACGGATAAGTTCCTCCGAACAGGCAATGGCGTTTGCAATGACAAATGCTATTTCCTGAATTGCGGTACAACCGGACTCACGATAATTATACCCGGAGAAACTTACAGGGTTCCAGTATGGGACATGCTGTGTGCAATATTCAATAGCGTCACAGCTCAATTTAAAAGAAAACCGCGGGGGCAAAACCTCGGGGGCAACAGTTATAGCCGTCTCCATTAAGAAATCGTTTTGACTCGTTCCTGTCAATCTGTTTAGCTGGACTCCCCTGTCCTGGGCATTTGCGAAGTACATGGATTGAACCGTGATGTTGCAAATAGGTTGGCAGGTTACCAGGGAACTGCTGATCTTTTCAATCGGTATACCGTCGAACAGGATACGCATATCTTCCAGGGTATCTATGGCGACACCCCCGCGACCCGCATCAGCACGGGCAATGGGATCCGTGGAATCGTATCCTCGAAGGGTTGGATAGTCAAAAACCCCGTTTATCCCGGTGGCCCCCTCTTTGAGAAGGAGCCGGTATCTCCTGTTGGTCTCCTCTGGCGGTCCGAAGCCGGCCAGTTGCCTTAGCGTCCAGCCACGTTCACGATACATGGTGGGGTGGATGCCTCGAACAAAAGGTTCTTCGCCAGGGAAGCCCATATCCTGAAGGTAGTCTATTCCGGAGATGTCCTCCGGCGTGTATAAAGATTTAATGGGTAATCCAGAAAAGGTCCTGAAGGGCTCCTGCCGCTCTTTTTCAGTATTATAGACTTCCTTTCCCCATTTTTCCATTTTTTGTCTTATTTCTTTAATGGAATCAGCAGCATATAGTTCTTTCCTTTTTGTCATTTCAAAATTTCTCCATTTTTTCAGCATTATTACAATAGCTTTTTCAATAACTCAACAAATAAGGATACGTACTCCTGGATTCAACATCTTTTTTAGCCACCCTGTTCTCCTTCTTAACAGATAAAAAACACTTTTTTATTTACAACGAAACAGTCTTTAAAATATAAATTCTCATTATTAAATAAATATTACTTAGCGACTAAATTCTATTCAACTATCTGAAACATTTTAATATTATGGGCAACGTATAAACACCTGCTCATTTCATAACCTGTAATCAGTCAATTACTTTCGCCCCATTCTCACCATATCCACAACGGACAATAAACAGCGGCCTTTACTCGAGACCAAGCTCCCTCGACAAAATGATCCGCATAATCTCAGAGGTACCCTCAACGATCTGGAGGACTTTCGCCGCCTTGTAATACCGGGAAACCGGATACTCGGCCATGTAACCGTACCCGCCGTGGATTTGAACGGCATCCGAAGCCGCTCTTTCGACCATCTCCGAGGCGTAGAGCTTGGCCACCGTCGCCTCAAAGTTATGCTTTTTCCCTCGGTCCTTCAACCATGCGGCCTTGAGATACTGGTTTCTTGCCAGTTCCACCGAGGCGGCCATATCGGCCAGCTTGAACTGGATGCTCTGAAACCGCCCGATGACGTGACCGAACTGCTCCCTTTGTTTGGCGTACTTCAGGGATTCGTCAAGACAGGCCTGGGCCAGACCCACGGACATGGCGGCAATGCTGATTCGGCCGGTCTGGAGGACCGCGAGGTGCTGGGCAAACCCTTTTTCAGTATCCCCCAAGAGGTTGTCCTGTGGGATCCTGCAATCCTCAAAGATCACCTCGTGGGTTGCGGAACCATGCCATCCGATTTTCTCATATCGCTTCCCGAGTGAAAAACCAGGGACGTCTTTGGGCACGATGAAGGTGGAGATTCGTCCGCGTCCCCTCGCACTCGGATCTTTCTTTGTCACGGCCGTGATGATGATGAGACTGGCATTGTCCAGGCCGATGTTTGTGATGAACTGTTTTGTCCCGTTGATCACCCATTCATCACCGTCCAGGACGGCCGTGGTCCTGATGGATCCGGCGTCCGATCCCGAGTTCGGTTCCGTCAGGCCGAATGCCCCGATTTTCTCTCCCTTTGCAATGGGAACAAGCCACCTTTTTTTCTGATCTTCCGTGCCGAAGATCTCCAGTTCCTGGGCCACAACACTGGTCGTCACGTCCAGCAGGGCCCCCAGTGCCGGATCCCCACGGCTGATTTCTTCAATACAGAGGTGCATACCGACCCAGTCTCCGCCGCTGCCGCCGTATGCCTCTGAAATGGGAATGCCCATCATCCCCAATTCCGCCATCTGGGCCATGATATCATAGGGATAATCTCCGGTTCTTTCCATCTCTTCGGCTCTGGGAGCAATCACCTCCTGAGCGAACGCCCGGCACATGTCGCGAATCATTTCATGCTCTTCTGTCAGTTGGAAATCCAATATAACCTCCCATCTTTTCCTTTTATCACTGCGTTTTCACGAATATTTATTATTTTTTTACGCCCAAAATAATGATTTCAAAGGCGAGATCGAGTGTCTCCCTAATGTAATTCTTTTCAGGATCCAGAGCGTTTTTACTCTCTTCCCAGATGACGATACCTGAAAATACGCTCCAAACAATATCTGCAATGGCAATGGGATTTCTTTGTGTAAAAGTTCCTTGATGAATCCCGTATTCAAATATACTCGCGATGGTCCTGAGAGCCCTGCGAGAAAACCGCCGTATCTCCGTTGCCAAATCTTCTGATAATTCCTTGAAGAGGTTGCTTGTCTGAAAATTAAACACGTTTAAGAGTAATATGGGATCATGTTCATATATGCTGTATAGCACCCCCTTTAATGCCTCAAGCCTTTTTTGAGGGTCTCGCTCTTCGCTCTTATTGATCTGCTCCAACCTTTCGAGCAAAAGCCCCAAATCCCTGACGCTAAGCGAGCCGTACAGCTCTTCCTTGTTCTTAAAATAGAGATAGATCGTTCCAGGGCTCAATTCGGATTCCTTGGCAATCTCCTCCATGGCAGTCGCTGAAAAACCCTTGGAGTTGAAGAGCCTATTTGCCGCATCCATAATGAGGCGGCGCCGCTCACTCTTTTCCCGTTCCCTTCTGTCAGCTATACCCATCGTTACTTACGGCCTTATTTGAATAAAAAATTGAACCAATTCATTTAATAAATGCATTCAACTAATGAATCCATTCATATCCTGGACGACATAATGTGTCAAGGAGAAAAGCATGGCAATTCGGAAATGGTCCACTTCAGCCTTTAACCATGCACCGTAAGGAGGAGCCATCAAAGGCGATTATAGGCGGGATAGATGATGCCTTGATGATGGACCGGGATTTTCATCAAGCCTTGACTGATACCTTTCCATCTATTAAATTAAAAGAGAAACAGTCCGACCACAATGGAATACTATCATGGATCCCTTTAATCCAATATGAAAGGCGAGGTTTAGATATGGAGATCAAAAACGGCTGCGAATACATGGAGAGCCTGAGGCAGATCAATCCGGTTATCTATTACAAAGGAGAAAGAATCAAGGATGTCACCCGGCATCCGGCCACCGCGCCCCACGTCCGGGCCGCCGCCATGACATATGCCCTGATCAATGATAATGACTATAGGGACCTGGCAACGGCCACATCTCATCTGACCGGCAGGACCATCAGTCGATTTACCCACGTACACCAGAATGTGGAAGACCTGATAAAAAAGATCAAACTGCTCAGAGTACTCGGCCAGAAAACGGGGAGCTGTTTTCAGCGATGTGTAGGGTTGGACGGGATCAATGCCGTCTACTCCATTGCCCACGAGATCGACGAGAAAAATGGCGCCGACTACTTTAATCGGCTCAAGGATTGGCTCATCACAATTCAGGATAAAAACCTGATGGTCGTCGGGGCCATGACCGATCCCAAGGGAGACCGGTCAAAGGGGCCTGCGGATCAGCCTGATCCGGACCAGTACGTCCACGTTGCCGATCGACGGCCGGACGGCATCGTCATTAGAGGGGCCAAGCTCCACATGACCGGCGGGGTTAACTCCCATGAGATCCTGATTATGCCCACAACGGCTCTGGATGAACGATCGAAGGCATACGCCATAAGCTGTGCCGTGCCGGTGGATGCGCCGGGCGTTACCATGATTTTCGGCCGGCAGGCCAGCGACGACCGGCGAGACAAAAGGGAGCGGATCGATTCAGGCAAGCCTGTATTCGGCGTCGTGGGCGGTGAGGCCCTCATCGCCTTTGAAGACGTCTTTGTGCCAAAAGAGCGGGTATTCATGGATGGGGAAACCGAGTTCACCAGTTCCCTGGTCTACCGGTTCGCGGCCCACCACCGGGCCAATTACGGGGCCTGTAAAACAGGCTTGATGGATGTGCTGACGGGTGCCGTGAGCTACCTGACCCAAGTCCAGGGAACGTCAAGGGCCTCTCATGTCAGGGACAAGGTGACGGAGATGATCCATCTTTGCGAGACCCTTTACAGCTCTTCAATCGCATGCTCTGCCGAAGGTTGGCCGACCCCGTCAGGGGCCTACATGGTGGACACCATGCTGGCCAATGTATGCAAGCAGAATGTCACACGGTTCCATTTCGAGGTGGCGAGGCTGGCCCTGGATCTGGCGGGTGGTTTTATTGCGACACTGCCGAGCCAGTACGATCTGGAAAATGAGGATGTGGGATATCTGGTAAAAAAATATTTCTCTGGAGTAGAAGGTATTCCCACCGAGCACCGGATGAAGATCGCTCGACTCATCGAAGCCATGACAGGGGGCACAGCCCTGGTGGAATCAATGCACGGTGCTGGATCACCCCAGGCCCAGAGGATTATGATCCTCAGGGAGGGAAACTTAGATAAGAAAATCAAACTGGCAAAAGCCCTATTGGGGATCCCCCAGAAAAAAAGTGGTTCCTCTTCTACTCGCTGATCTGGCCCGTGACGATAACCTTTAATTAAGGAATAAGAGAGTTCCTTTCCTTCAAAAACAGCGGGAAAGGTGTGCGAACTTTTATCAACATGGATAAAAGGGGTATTTTCCGCTTCTACTGAAAATGCCGGACTCCTTACATATTGTAATATCTATTAGTTATGAGCTTTAAAAACATAGTTTTTGACTTTTTACGAGACCATCACTCACTACTGACCCTGGAAAAAACCATATTTTTTAATTTTCTTGTTGACAACTGAATTGTTTTCAGAATATAAATAACAATCATTAGATGAATGAGTTTCATCAAATAGCGCCAATCCACGAACTTCCCTTCCCTTGTGCGGGGTGGAAGGGACCAGGGTTGCCCTAACCGGATTCAATCTGACTTTGACGTTTTCCTGGGAAGGGGGCTTAGTGTGACCATTTTGCGCAGAAATCTATTTCTAACAGACTAACATGGAGGCCGTGAAATGGACATTGAGGATAAAATAAAGGAGCTGGAAAGAAGAAATCTTGATGCCGAGTCAGGAGGCGGCGAGAAAAGGATAGAGGCCCAACACGCCAGGGGCAAAATGACCGCAAGGGAAAGAATCGGTTACCTTCTTGATGAGGGCAGTTTTGAGGAAATCGATAAATTCGTAGTCCACAGGTGCTATGATTTCAGCATGGAGAAAAAGAGGTCTCCCGGAGACGGCGTGGTAACCGGTTACGGGAACATAAAGGGGCGACCGGTCTTTCTTTTTTCCCAGGACTTTACAGTACTTGGCGGATCTCTTGGTGAGATGTTCGGGGAAAAGATATGTAAAGTCATGGATCTGGCCCTGAGGAATGGCGCGCCCATGATCGGGCTCAATGATTCGGGCGGGGCAAGGATTCAGGAAGGGGTTATGAGCCTGGGGAGCTACGGTGAAATCTTCAAGAGAAACGTCTGGAGTTCCGGTGTTGTCCCTCAGATATCGGTTATTATGGGGCCCTGCGCAGGAGGGGCCGTGTATTCACCTGCCCTCACTGACTTTACCATAATGGTGAAAAAAACCAGCAACATGTTTATCACCGGCCCCCAGGTTATCAAGTCGGTCACATCAGAGGAAGTTACGGCCGAGGAACTGGGCGGCGCAATGACACACAATACCAAGAGCGGGGTGGCCCATTTTGCCGAGGATTCGGACCAGGCCGCCCTGGACAGGGTCAAGGAGATCCTCGGGTACCTGCCCCAGAGCTACCGCGAATCCCCCCCCGTGGTCGAATGCAGCGATGACCCGGAGCGCAAAGATGAATCATTGAAAACAGTAGTGCCCACTGACCCCAGAAAGCCCTATGATATGACGGAAATCATCCGCTCCGTATTGGATGACAACCGGTTCCTGGAGGTCCAGAAACACTATGCAAGAAACATGGTCGTCGGCTTTGGTCGATTAAACGGCCATTCAGTGGGTATTATCGCCAATCAACCCAGATTTCTGGCCGGTTGCCTGGACAACAATGCCTCC
>JAUUWD010000247.1 GCA_030589225.1 Desulfobacteraceae bacterium
GTCTATTCTATTGCCGTTTACACCTCCAGTTGCATTAATCTCTTCAACGGCCAAACGAAACGACTTTTGTTCAATTTCACCAAACCTGGCTAACTTACCAGTCAACGGGAGAATCACACCCACCTTGATATTTTCAGCCGAGGCAGGGCCCACATCAGTTGTCCCCATAAAAAACAGGGACAAAAATATACACAGCAGCTTGAGCATTTTTTTCATAAAAATCCTCCTTTCACATCTTTATCTTTTCCAGCAGTTCCCCTGCCCCGTTCAGTAGAAACAGCATGAAACCGTATTCACCGGCCCGCTGAGACAGATCTTCGTATAGGATAGCCTGTACCTCGTATTTGAGTCCCTTTTCGCGCACGAGAAAGCTGAGTCCCTGCTGGGCCTCCTCCTTTTCAAGAAATACAGGAATAAAGGTTTCATCGTTCTTGGCATCTTGCCGACCCAAGAACTGCTCAACTCCTCCCGGGTCCTGGATAACCACCCAGACCCACTGATCCTTTTCAATCAATTTGCTCATTTGGTATTCCTCCTTTATTTCATATAAGGCCTCACCTCTTCAAACTGAAACGCCTCGTCTATTTCTCTTAGCGTATCCGCCTTTCTCCTTTTTCGGTGCCTGATAAGATAGCCGATATCCTCAAGTATTGCATAATATGCAGGCACCATGGACAGGATGAGAAGGGTGGAAAAGGCCAGCCCCCACATAATGGCAGTGGCCAGCGGTGCCCAGAAAATGGATTTGCCTCCCAGGCCCAATGCCATTGGCGCCAAACCGAAGATGGTTGTAAGAGAGGTAAGTATAATGGGCCGCATACGCACATGGCATGCCCGCACGATGGACAGATAAAGCTGCCTGGGGTGTTCTTTCCGATAACGGTTTATAAAATCGATTAAAACTAATGAATCATTTACAACAATTCCCACCAGCGTCAAAAGACCGATTAAAGTGACAAAGGTCAGCGGGTTGTTGCTTACGAGAAGTCCCACCATAACACCAAGGCTGGCAAAAGGGATAGTAATCATGATAATAAAAGGTTGGCTGAAAGAGTTGAATTGCAGGGTGAGGATAAAGAATATAAGAAAAAGCGCCACCACACCTGCTTTCCCCAATTCCTCAAGCGATTTATTAGTCTCATCCTGCAGCCCTCCTGCAATCAATCTTGAGCCGGGAAAATCAACTTTGATTTTGTCAAAATAGTCCCTGGCGATTTTATTGGCTTTCACCGCCGTCATCCTCTCCCCGCTCAAGTTTGAAAGTAACCCTGACATGCCCTTTTGATCTTGTCCCACCTCCTTGATATTTGCAGTCAATCTCACGGTCTGTCTCCCGTTATAATGGCCAATCCTATGGAAACCCGGGGTCAACCGTATTTCCGCCAATTCCTTTAAAGGGATCTCTCCATGCCCTGGAATCACCACCTTCAAATTAACCAGGTCATCAAAATCGCGCCTGTATTCATACAGATATTTCAACTTGATGTCCTGCTCCTCATCGCCTTCATTATAGGTAGCTACTGTCAGGCCGTAAAATGCCGCCTGAACTGTCATGACAAGATAATTGTGATCAATCCCGTATTTGTTTGCTTTTGCCTCATCTACAGTAATCTCCATAAACTGTTTAGACCTTGAAAAATCGTCCTGAATATCCATTATGCCTTTATGCCTTGCCAGCTCCGCCCGAAGGAGTCGTGAAATTGAGGCCGAGGTCTTCCAGTCGGGAGACTGAATCTTTAAGTCAACGTCAGTGCCAACCGGCGGCCCTTCAAGCATCCTCTCAAAGACAAAGGCGGTGACCCCATGCCATGTGAGGACACGACCCGCCTCTTCCCTGACACCCTCCATCAGTTCCACAACACTGTGTTTTCTTTCTTTTCTCCCTTTTAAAATGACATTCACCATCCCGTAGTGCCTGCCGAAAATCGGCTCATAGTTGATTTCTTTCATCCCTGCAACCGCTATGGGGGCTACCAGTTCATCGCCGATGTGTTTCTTGACCACATCAGTAAGATCCATGAGCGTCTCCCGGGTTCTCTCAAGGGTGGAGCCTACCGGAAGGTCAAAATAGATGTTGAATCTCGGGAACACATCACTTTTTGGAAACATGATAAAATCGGTTTGAAAATACAGAAAAAAGGCCAGCATGGTTGACAATACAATAAACAGCACAGAAACATATCGATGGCGAAGGATGATCCTTAAAAAGGGATAATAGAACTTTCGGAAAGGCCCGAATATATCAACACGCCTTTTAAAGGGCTTCTTGGCGTCTTTTTTTGGCGTCAGCTCCACCACATGCGAAGGCAGCATGAAAAAAACTTCAAAAAGCGAGGCCAAAAGAGCGAAAATCACTACCTTGGGCAGAATTGACATGTATCGCCCTATGATTCCACCAACCATAATGAGGATAGGGAAAAAAGCGGCCATGGTTGTGGAAACAGATGCCAGCACCGGCGCTAACACCTCGCGACTTCCCTCAAGTGTTCCTTTCCATAGAGAACTCCCTTTTTCTAAGTGGCGGTAGATATTCTCAAGAACCACGATGGCATCATCCACAACTACTCCAAGCACAAGGATCAGGGCAAAGAGGGATACACCGTTGACTGAAAAGCCAAAACTCTTCATAAGGATGAAGGTCAGGAGAAAGGATACCGGAATGCCAACGGAAGCAAACAGGGAGTTGCGTAATCCCAGGGCAATCCACAGGATGAAAAACACAGCAATTATACCTAACAAAGCGTTGGTCTGAAGCTCATTGATCCTCTTCTTGATCTCACGTGACTGGTCAAAATAGATCGTGGTTTTCAGACCCGGATATTGGGCCGGGATGTCTTTGAGGAGCATTTTGACATCATCCACGATCTGGATCATGTTCGTTTTCTTTTTCCTTTTGACAGCAAGAACAAGGGCCTTCTCCTTATCTATGAAGGTCAGGGTCCTGGGCTTTTCCAGGGTCGGGGTGATCCTGGCGATATCACGCACATAAACAGTGGTGCGGTTCGCACTCTTAAGTGCAATGTCCCCCAGGGCTTCAGGAGTCCGCGGCTCTCCAACCATACGGATCGCGGTCTCGTGGTCCCCCATTTCCACGGTACCTCCCGGGAGATTCCTGGTGCGTTTTGAAATGGCCTGTGCCACCTGGGGGACAGATATGCCATAGGCTGACATACGACGGGGGTCTAACTCTACCCAGATCTCATTTTCCCTCTCTCCCAGGATCTGGACCTCTGAAACCCCCTTGATGTTCTCAAATGTCTCCGCCACCTCTCCAGCAATATCCTGAAGCTGCATCATGGGGAGGTTCCCGGCCAGCCCCACCATGCAGACGGGGAAAACGGCAACGTCAATCTCAATGACCCTGGGGACCTTGGCCTCTTCAGGAAGATCCTCCACCCTGTTTACTGCATTTCTTACCTCCTGCATGGCCTGGTCGATTTCATGTTCCGAAAGGCGGGCATTAAAAAAGACGCGAATCTTGGAGGTACTTTCAAAGGAATCAGAATCATACCGCATGATCTCGGAGATACCTTCAAGTTCATCTTCTATCTTTTTTGTTACCAGTTTTTCCATCTCCTCGGGGGAGAACCCCGGACAGACGGTAACAATGATTCCTTCCCCGATAGTAATATCCGGGTCCAGAAATCTGTGCATTGTTTTGAAAGAGTACAGCCCAAAAATCACAATCAAGATCAGGGCCATTCTAACAACTACGGGTCTGGATAAGCCGAATCGGGTTATGAACATGGTTAGAAGAAGTGCCTAAAGTGAACTAAAGTGTCTAAAGTGCCTAAAGTGGTAACATCTCAAAAAGTTCGGGAAGTTCGACTGCTTCCCCCTTTTGCAAAGGGGGATTGAGGGGGATTTTTTCTAATATAGCCCGAACTTATTGAGAACTTACAAATATTGCGTTTAACATACTGTTTTTTAAGTATCTCTTATGGATTTTCATT
>JAUUWD010000052.1 GCA_030589225.1 Desulfobacteraceae bacterium
GTAAGGATATCGGCAAAAGCTTTTTGCCGCGCATAAATTGGTTGAAAGGCGAAGAGGGCTTTATGATGAATCTGGGAAGGTCCCTCGCAGGTCTATGGATAACCGAGGGAGGAATTGCCTTTGCTGAAAAAGGTGAAAACCCCGGAGAAATCTTCGTGAAATGCACGAGGTGCCCGTGGCCAACCGCCGCTAAACAGTACGGCGTACCCATGGAAGAAGTCGCTTTGACGAGAGAGAGGCTTTTTCAGACCATGCTCGAAGATGTTAGCTTCTTTCTTAACATAAAAGTAAAAATTGAAATGCTGAAGGCCATCCCCAGAGGACAGGGAGAATGGTTATTCAGACTTTACAAAGAAGAATAGAGGAGTGAAATATGGCTGCTCAAATAGATACAGAAAAATGTACGATGTGCGGAGGGAACATCCAGCCTTTATGTGTTGAGGCGTGTCCGGATTTGGCAATAAGGGTGCAGGATGGCAGGATCGTGGTCACAGAGTTCATATGTGAGGACTGCAACGAATGCGGTTGTGTATGCCCTGATCATGCGATCACAATTCCCTTGGAAAAAGTAACGTTTTAGGGGAATTATAATTGAGGAATTATGGGATTGAGGGATTGAGGGATTGAGTAATTCCTAAATTCCCCAATTCCTAAATTTCTTGAATTACTAAGGAGATAATCATGAAGGTAAACAAAATAGATCATATATGCATTGCTGTAAAAGACCTGGATGAGGCCAGAAAGATCTGGGAGCCGATTCTTGGTAAATCAGAACCGGATGACCCTTATATTGATGAGCCTGAAAAGATCAGAGTGGCAAGATACTGGGTGGGTGAAGTGGGCTTTGAGTTGATGGAATCCACAACACCGGATGGCGACGTGGCAAAGTACATCGAGAGAAACGGTGAAGGTGTAATGCTCATCAGTTTCAATGTAGACAACACACGTGAGGCCGTTGATGAGTTGAAGCAGAAAGATTATCCGTTTATACCGGACAAAAAAGGCGAGGTTGCCAGACCTTTCCGTGATTGCGAATTTGCCTTTATACATCCCAAGAAGGTGAACGGCGTCTTGCTTGAGCTGATAGATTATAAGTGGGATGAGCTTAAGAATAGATAATCGTTCACTCTCTGGTTGAGTGGTTGGTTGAGTCGTTGAGTTGTAAGTTTTCTTGAAAGCCATCCAATTCCACCAATCGACCACTTAACCTTATACCAATATTTCAATCCTGTATTCCGTAATAAATCAGATAATGACAGTAGGGTTGATGGGAAAGCGATATAAGACCTTTGAAGTCTATCTGGTGTATCTTGACCCGGATAAATGTGACGGGTGCGAGGAGTGTGTAAAGATGTGTCCGGTGGACGTTTTCGACATGTCGCACAAGGCGTCTCCTGCGCGCCCCCAGAATTGCATGGGATGTGGAACATGTGTTGCGCTCTGCAAGTCAAACGCTATCATCATCACAGAAATATGAAGATAAAATCGCTTAACGCGATTTTATAAAACGCGGCTTTGCCGCTTTAAAAATTTAATGGCTTTTATCCTTGGTAGTCCTGACAAGTTGGGATTCGAAACCACATGCAGGCAGGTGTATCTTCTCAATAAGTCCTTACGCGGCGAAGACGCACTGTATAAAATTACGGAGTAATTTTATGAATGACTCAATATTGATAATCGGTGCAGGTGTGGCTGGAATTAACGCTGCCTTGAATGCTGCCAGCTATGGTAAAAAGGTCTATCTACTGGATGATACACCAAGCATAGGAGGCATGATGGCAAGGCTGGATAAGACTTTCCCCACAAATGACTGCTCTATCTGTATAGAAGCCCCGCAAATGTACGAAGTGGATAATCATCCCAATATAGAGATACTTTCGAATACAGAAGTCAGAAGGCTCAAGAAGGGTGATGGTGATTTCAAGGTCAGGTTAGTGCAAAAGGCCAGGTTTATTGATGAGGAGAAATGTACGGGATGCGGGGCGTGTATGGAGGCATGTCCGGTGAGTATTCCGGATGAAATGGATGGCAGGATATTCGGGAACAGGAAACTCGTTTTTATGCCTTTCCCTCAGGCCGTACCGAACGTTGCTGTTATTGATCCCGATTGTCGTTTCGGCAAGATGCGTGAAAATGGAGCCTGCGTAGGGGGATGTGTCGTCGATTGCAGCCAGTGCCGGGAATGTCCCATCGCCTTATGTGTAAAGGCCTGTCAAAAAGAAGGCAAGGATGCGGTGCGCCTCTGGCAGTCTAATAAGAACATCAATGTCGATGTCAAGAGCATTATAGTGGCTACGGGTATTATGGATGACATCCCTGCCGAAGGATTACACGGATACAAGGTGTGTGAAAATGTGATCACGAACATGGAGTTTGAGAGATTGATGAATGCGGGGGGGCCAACTGCAGGGCAGATTATAAGACCATCGGACAGGAAACATGCTCACAAGATAGCCTGGCTTCAATGTGCAGGCCGCGGTCTGGAGCATGGCGTGCCCTACTGTTCAAAGGTATGCTGTATGATTGCCGCAAAGCAGACAATCATTACGAAAGAGCATGATGCATCCGTAGAGACCTCCATATTTTATAATGACCTGAAGGCATATGGGAAAGGCATGTGGGGCTTTTATGAGAAGGCCGCGGAAGCCGGCATAAGGTATGTGAGGGCAAGGCCCTATGATGTTTTTGAAGATCCAGAGACAAAAAATGTCTTTATCAGATATGAGGAGCTGGAGACAGGGGAACTCAGGAAAGAGGAGTTCGACCTTCTTGTGCTTTCAACAGGGCTCGTCCCAAGCGACAGGAACAAGAGACTGGCAAAAATACTAAAGATCGACCTGGATAAATTTGGGTTCTTCAAAGAGGAGGACCCGATTATGGCGCCTTTGGAAACAAAGGTTAAAGGAATATACCTGTGCGGGGGTGCAACCGGGCCTATAGATATATCCGAATCGGTTGTCCAGGCCACTGCGGCAAGCATGAAGGCGGTTTTATAGATTGGCGATTTTCGATTGATGATTGATGATTAACGATTTTTTAGTGGGTTACTGATGGTTTCGTAAAAAGTCTTTTCATCGGTCATTGCGAGCGAAGCGAAGCAATCTCACACACCATAACCTGCTGTATTTATTAGATTGCTTCGGGCTTACGCCCTCGCAATGACAGCGGGGCTATGGCTTTTTACGATTCCATTATTATTCAAACGAAAATCATCAATCATCAATCGTCAATAACAAAAGGGGTATTTAATGAGCGATGAGGAAATAAGGGTAGGCGTGTTTGTCTGTGATTGCGGTTCAAACATCGCGGCTTTTGTGAATGTACCGGAGGTTGTGGAGTACTCCAAGGGGCTCAAGAACGTTGTCTTTGCCGACGAAGGCAAATGGTCCTGTTCCGTAGACGCGCTCGCCTCGATGCAGGAGTCCATAAAGGAGCACAACCTCAATCGAGTGGTTATAGCATCCTGCACTCCAAGGACACACGAGCCCGTTTTCAAGGCAACCGTAAAGGAGGCAGGATTAAACCCCTATCTGCTTGAATTTGTGAGTATCAGGGAACAGGTCTCCTGGGTACACATGAAAGAACCTGAAGCAGCGACTGAAAAGGCGAAAGATCTTGTCAAAATGGGCGTGGCCAAGGCCATTCTGCTTGAAGAAGGTGAGGAGATCAGACTCCCTGTCGGGACGGATTGTATGATCATCGGGGGAGGGCTGGCGGGCATGACTGCCGCCCTGAACATCGCTGAGCAGGGTTTTAATGCCTATATTGTTGAAAAGCAACCTAAACTGGGTGGGATTCTAAACAGGGTTTCCAACGTTTCCCACGATCATATAGATATGCCCGCGGCCGACATCGTTAAGGCAAAGACAGATCTAATAGAAGCCAATCCGAATATCACGGCGTATACAAGCACAGAGATAGAGTCTGTTAACGGATATATCGGAAACTATAAGGTCGTGCTGAACTCCAATGGGGAGACTGTGAACCTGGATATCTCCACCGTCATTGTGGCCACCGGGATGCGGGAGATAGAGCCAGAAGGGATGTTCCAATACGGGAATGACCCCCGCGTGGTTACCCAGCTTCAGCTTGAGGAACGATTAAGAAATTCGGAATTCGGAATTCGGAATTCGGAATCCGAAATTAAGAATGTGGTCATTATCAACTGCGTCGGTTCAAAGAATGAAGAGCGGGGCTGCTGCGCCATAGGCTGTCCAGTCTCGGTTAAAAACGCGTTAGCCATTAAAAAAGTCAACAAAGATATTAACGTGCATATCCTCTACCGGGACTTAAGCATGGTGAAAGATGAGCAAATCCACCTGCAGGCCGCCAAGGCAGCAGGCGTCAAATTCTTGAGGTTTCCGGATGACCGATATCCTGAGGTAACAAAGGAGGATGGCAATTTATCCGTGTCGGTTAACGATCTGCTTCTCGGATCAGAATATAAACTGCGCCCAGACCTGCTTGTGCTGACCGTGGGTTTTACCGGGGATGAAACCATTGACGCGATCAGAGGACATCTGAAGATTTCCACCAATAAGGAAGGATTTTTCCAGGAGCGCCATATCAAACTCGGTCCATTGGATTTCCCGGCTGACGGTGTGGCCCTTTGTGGGTGTGCAAAGAATCCCAAGACCCTGAAAGAGACCTGTGAAGAGGGCATTGGTGCGGCCATGAGGGCCGCTATCCCAATGAAGAATGGCTTCATTGAGGCGGAAGGAATCGTTGCCGATATTGATCTTACTAATTGCGATAGCTGCAGCATCTGCTGGAAGCGGTGCCCTTATGGCGCCATAAAGGTGAATGAGAACAAAGAACCCGAGGTTATCAAGGCCCTCTGCAAGGGATGCGGTCTCTGCGCGGCGGACTGCCCGAAGGAATGCATCACCATTGTTCATTACTCTGATGAGCAACTGCTTGCCCAGGTGGAAGCGGCCCTGGAAGAAAATCCCGAGAAAAAGATTCTCGGCTTTGTCTGCCACTGGTGCGCACTGGGTGGCGTGGATATGGCAGGAGTGAGCAGGCTCCAGTACCCTCCAAACGGGCGACTTATACGGGTGATGTGTTCGGCCAGGGTTCCCACCAAACTGATTGAACGCGCCTACGAACTGGGCGCAGCCGGGGTGCTGGTTGCAGGATGTGAGTTTCCCACCTGCCATTATATAACAGGCAACTATGCCTGTGAGTCCAGGATCAAACGCGCCAAGAAAAGGCTGGCCAAGAAGGGGTACAATGCGGATAACCTGTGGCTTACCTGGTGCTCGGCCGCAGATGGGCCGAAGTTTGCAAATGTCATGAGAGATATGGTGAAAGAACTTGGGCTTGGATAATTTGATTTGCGATTTTGGATTGCCGATTTTCTATTGGAAAAAAGCTGCGGATAAAGAAGATAGTATAAATTCTTTTAAGTCCCGCTCATAGCGGGGCGTTATATAAAATCGCGAAGCGATTTTATGAGGGTTTAAAGGCATATGGATACGAGTAGAGCTTTAGCAGAAAAATTTAGTGACGTGGAAATGTTCAGGGCCTGTGAACAGTGCGGGTGCTGCAGTTCTGCATGTCCCATCACAGGTGTAGACGGCTTTAACATCAGGCGTATCATTAGGCACATAGAACTTGACTTGGTCAATGAGATTGCTGATACACCTTTTCCATGGGCCTGCACAACCTGTGGCAGGTGTGAAAGCGTGTGTCCAAATGGCATAGCAATCCTTGATATTATAAGACCCCTGCGCTCTGTGTCCCCCGATGAATTCGTCCCCGATGAAGCGCCATGCATAAAGGCCTGTCCGGGCGGAATAGATGTGCCGGGATACGTGAGGCTCATAGCTCAGGGAAAGGCAGGTGATGCTTATGCCTTGATTCGGGAAAAAGTTCCCTTCCCCGGTGTCCTGGGGCGTGTTTGCCCCCATCCCTGTGAAGATGCCTGCAAAAGGGGAGAGGTAAATATGCCCATTGCCATATGTGCTCTGAAGCGTTATGCGGCGGATAATGAAACGGGTTCATGGCGGGAAGCATTGCGAGTAGCGGACGATACAGGTCATAAGGTGGCCGTAATCGGGGCTGGCCCCGCCGGTTTGACAGCAGGTTTTTATTTGAGAAAGAAGGGCCACGGTGTAACCATTTTTGAGGCCCTGCCAGAGCCTGGTGGCATGATGCGCTTTGGCATACCCGAGTATCGCCTGCCAAAGGATATCCTCATGGCTGAGATTAAGGAGATAGAGGATATTGGTGTTGAGATAAGGACAAATACCAGGAGTGCTTCAATAGAAAAGCTGTTTGAAGAGGGCTATAATGCCGTCTTTTTGGCCATCGGGGAGCACCAGGGCCTGAGTATAGGGGTTGATGGCGAGGACAGCCCTGAGGTGATAGAGGGTGTTACTTTTTTGCGAGAGGTAAGCCTGGGTAAGAAGGTAGAACTTGGGAGCAGGGTAGCTGTCATTGGCGGCGGTAATGCCGCCATTGATTCTGCCCGGACGGCACTTCGACTTGGGGCCGAGGAGATGACTATCATCTATCGGCGCACCCGTGCTGAGATGCCTGCCAGCCCTGAAGAAATTGAGGAGGCTATTGCTGAGGGAGTACAGATTCACTACCTGGCGGCGCCATCAAGGATAATGGGCCAGGATGGCAAGGTGGAACTGGAGTGTATTCGTATGGAGTTGGGGGAGATGGATGCCAGTGGCCGGCGGCGGCCAGAACCAATTAAGGGCAGCGAATTTACCATGAGCTTTGATACCATCATTGCCGCCATTGGTCAGCGTCCGGATATTCCCTCCCAGTTTGATTTAGCCATTGGCCGGGAAAATCTTATCCAGGTTGACCCCGATACTCTTGCCACCAGCAGGGAAGGGGTTTTTGCCGGCGGAGACGTGATCAGTGGACCGGCTTCGGTTATTGAGGCGATTGCGGCCGGTCGCAGGGCTGCAGGCTCGATAGACAAGTTTTTGGGCGGAGATGGCGACATAGAGGAATCTATTGCCCTAAGGCCTGATACCGAGGCGTACAACGGGAAAAGGGAAAGGGGATTTGCAGATCTGAAAAGGGTTGCAACGCCGACCATACCCCTTTCAGAAAGACATGATGGGTTCACAGAGGTTGATCTCTGTTTTGATGACGATCATGCCATAAGTGAAGCAAACAGGTGCCTCCAATGTGATTTGGAATTGAATTTGGCAAATAAGGCTTTTACAGGAAACAGAACATAGCTTCTTTATTTAGCGACTTTTCCGGCAAATACACCTTTGGGGTTGAAATACGCGTCAACTGCCCTGTTATCAAGGAGGCGTAATAAGGATTTGTCCGCCGACGGTGGCATCTTGAACCCGTAATGTCAAATTGATTTGATGCCCCACCACACTGTACTTGATCCTCTCTTCACTACCGATATTGTCCACAATGACCTCTCCCGTGCAACCAAAATCCTGGCCGCGGCTCAGGAAGATTGCTTATTACTTCAAGAAGGAACTGACAGCAATTCAATCAACTCCGCCCTTGAAAAGCTCCTTAGGATCCCTGGATCACTCTCCTTTACAACACTGTCCATCAAATTTCGCTTTTTCTCAATGATGGCCGATATCTTTTCCTCCAAAGTCCCTTCGGTCACCAGCTTGAAGACCTGAACACCACGCTTTTGACCAATCCTGTGGACCCTGTCCGTGGCCTGGTCTTCCCTGGCCGCATTCCACCACCGATCATAATGGATGACCACCGAGGCGGCTACCAGATCTATGCCTGTGCCCCCGGCCTTCAGACTCCCCACATATAGCCGACAATCAGGGTTATTGTTAAATCTGGATATAATTTCACCCCGCTTTCGGCTTGCTCCCGTGAGAGTTACAAAGTCCACATTTTGAGTTTGCAGAAATCCTTCTATTATCTTTATCATCCCCAGGAACTGGCTATAAACAACAACCTTCTGCCCGCTATCAAGGCTCTCCGCAATAAGCTCCTTAAATAGCTCCCATTTGCCTGACTGGTATCGCTCATAATCGTCCGGCGTTCCCTCTACCATTGCAGGATGATTGCAGATCTGCTTGAGGAGGTTCAGTAAGGCGAAAATGTGAATATAAGGGACAGGTTCTTCACCAGCCTTCAACAACTGGAGTAAGCCTTTACCCCTTGAAGAGATTGCATCCCGATAGAGCTTTACCTGATCCTCACTAAGACGGCAGGACCGGATATCTTCAATCTTTTCAGGGAGATCATCAAGCACTGTCTCTTTAAGGCGGCGGAGCGTAAAAGGTGATATGAGCCTGCTCAGTTCCTCTCTCCTGGTCGTATCCAGGCCGAGCTCGATCGGTTTGACATATCGAGAATCAAAATCCTTATCAGTGCCAAAATAGCCCGGCATCGTCAAATCAAAAAGGGCCTTCAATTCACTCAGTCTATTTTCTATGGGAGTCCCTGTCATCCCGAGTTTCATACGGGCCTTGATATCTTCTGCAGAGCAGTAGGCCAGGGTCTGGGGGTTCTTGATGTGTTGAATTTCATCGAAAACAGCGAGAGAAAAAGAAATGTT
>JAUUWD010000330.1 GCA_030589225.1 Desulfobacteraceae bacterium
ATTCAGGATCGTACCCCAGTTTCACAGTGTGCCTACCTCGTTAAACTTTGATGGAAAGCCGTTAAAGCCGACGCTCGCCCAAGAGGCGAAAAGAAGAGGGGTCAACATCATTAACCGCGTGCAGATGACCGACTTAATTACTACCGATGGTCAGATATCTGGGGCAGTGGGGGTAAGTGTACGTACCGGTGATATTTACTTTTTCAAGGCAAAGGCGGTGGTTTTATCCAGCGGGAGGTCGAACCGGTTGAGTCGCAATCCCACTGGCTTTGACTTTAATACGCGGATGCCCTCGCCCATGAGTGGTGACGGTACCTCTATGGCCATCCGTGCTGGTTTGCCGATTATAGGTGTTGAATTTCTCAGCAACATTCTTGGATTGGGTGCGTGTGGCAATTACAACCCAAATTATGGCGATCCTCGGAATACGGTTCAGCCGGCTGCCCGTATAATCGACGGAGAGGGGAATGTCATTGTTGATAGGACTTACTTTTATGACTGGGAGAACCTGGGCAATGAAAAGTGGACGGAGGAAGTCAGGCGAACATGGCTAGAGGAAAGGAAGGCGTGGCGTGGGATGAGACCCACTCTGATCAAGAGGCACGTCGAGGGTGGGGGCCCATTTTACCTCGATTTCAGTGAGGCTACTGATGAGGAAGTTGCATATATTGAATGGTCCATCAGGAATGAGGGCAAAGGTACCCAATTTCTGCGTTATTTTCAGGGTGAGGAAGGGGCAGATCTCAGAAAGAACAGACAAGAATATGCCGGATTTTGGCCCCGTGAAATATCGGGCACCGCAGCCAAGGGATTATGGGTAGACAAGGACCTTGAGACAGACATTAAGAATCTGTTTGCTGCAGGCGATGAGGTGGCCGGACTTCCCTGGCAGGCCTCTTCAGGGGCCTTTACTCAGGGCTGGTATGCCGGGGAGATGGCTACAAAACGGGCCAAGGCACAAAAGGCGTTCCTGCCCGCAAGCCAGGTCACGGTGAAGGCTCGAAATAGAATGTGTACCGAAACATTGAACCGTAAACAGGGGTTTTACTGGAAAGAGGTGGAGACTGGAGTTCAGAATCTCATGGACTTTTACTGCGGTGATGTTCGCAGTGAGGCGATGTTGAAGCGGGGGCTGGAGCGTCTGGAAGATGCCAGGGTGGCTCCCTTGAAGGCAGAAAATCCTCATGAACTAGGTCGGTGTCTGGATGTGAAATCCATCATTGATAATGCTGAGCTGGTCTTAAGATCCTCTACGGAGAGGAAGGAAAGCAGGCCCATTCCCTTCGGCTTTCGCAGGGCGGACTATCCCGAACAAGATGATGAAAACTGGAAGATCTTTTTGGCCATCCGGAAAGATGCGAACGGAGAATTCAAATTTGCTAAACTTCCCACTGATGGATGAGTGGCGAGGGTTACTGGTAAAGCGGTGGGCAACCATCAGGAAAACCTGGTTTCTAATGGACAGACGACCATTACAGAAAATGGAATGAAGCATGGATTGGAACAAATTGGTTCAAAAACACGGCATACCTGAGTGGCCGTACCCCATAGAATACGGTAAGGAAACTAAGGTTGACACAGAGGTGCTTGTCTTAGGTGGCGGTATAGCCGGGTGCTGGGCTGCTATCAGCGCCGCCCAAAAGGGTGTGAAGGTTGTGCTGGTTGAAAAGGCGGCCACCATTCGGAGTGGCGGGGGAGGATCAGGCTGTGACCACTGGATAAATACCCCTCACCCGAATTCTACCGTTACTGCCGAAGAGGTGGTGGAGTGGGAGCTTGAGTATACCGGAGGCTATACTAATGCCATTTCACGGTATATTGCTGCCAGGGAGAGCTATGAAACCCTCCTGGAACTGGAGCAGATAGGGGGAAAGATCAGGGATACCGAAGATGAATTCAAGGGGGCCCCGTTCCGGGATGAAGAAACCAAGTTTCTATTTGCCTATGACTATGAGAATAAGATCCATTTCCGCGTATGGGGCACCACCTTTAAACCAGCCCTGTTCAACGAGTGCAAACGGCTTGGTGTCCAGATCTACGACAGGGTTATGGCCACCAGCCTGCTCACCGAGGGAGGTAAGGTAGGGAAAAGGGTTGTGGGTGCAACGGGCCTCAATGTGCGGACAGGTGAGTTCCTGATCTTCAAGGCCGGGGCAGTGATCGACTCCATGTCGCGACACCAGCGAAATTGGTGTTTTTCAACTGAGCTCAGGGGAATCTCCAATTTCAGGCCCCCTCAGATAGTGGGTGACGGTCATGCCATGGCCTGGAGGGCAGGTGTGGAGTTTACCATGATGGAGAAATCCAGACCTACCTCATTTGGAAGCGGTCATGTTTTTCCACACTATGGCCATGGAAACCCGCTTAACACGTGGTTCCCTTGTACTATGGTCGATGCTTCCGGAAAAGAGATCCCCTATGTGGATAGGGACGGAAAGATCCTCAAGAGCGAAGAAGAGCGCACACGGCCGGTTCCGGGCCAGAAGTTTATGGGGGAGCGAACCACCGTGTACAAGCACAAGAGGCCAGAACTCACCCCGGATCTCCTGGAGCGGGTGAAAAAGGGAGAATACGCCCTGCCCCTGTATGCAGACCTGTCCAGCATGTCTGAGCATGAAAGAAAGGCTATCTGGGGACTCATGGTGGGGGAGGAAGGACGGACCAAGATCCCCATTCTTCAAACCTATACTGAGGCGGGGTTTGATCCACGTAAAGACCTGCTTCAGAGCTATATGCTCCTGGGAAGCGACCCCATGAGGGGAAGTGTGCGTCCTCAGGATAGAACCGGAGGGGAAATCGGTGATGCGGGCGGGCCAATCGTAGACTGGGATCTCATGACCAACCTGGAGGGTTTCTATGTGGCTGGGGACGCCCTGTTTGCAGCAAACTACCACTATCATGCTGATACC
>JAUUWD010000001.1 GCA_030589225.1 Desulfobacteraceae bacterium
GTCAAAATCATTATTAAGAGAAAGGTAGCCAAAGACAAACAGGCTGAGCTGCTGCCGCTCCTCATACAAATGAGAGCTCTGGCTACAGCTCAAACAGGGTACATTTCCGGTGAGACCCTGAGAAGTGTGGAAAACTCAGAGGAATATCTGGTCATCAGTACATGGCAATCTGTGGATAATTGGAACGTGTGGCTCTCGAACAAACAAAGGGCCGAGGTTCATGAAAAGATTGACTCTCTGCTGGGAGAGAAGACGGAATACAGCATCTATCTCTATGGATAGCTCAGGATGGTGGGTTTCTTTGGCAGCCGTTCTATTGGAACATAAAACGTCTCATGCTTATATTCATAAGGAGCCCCATGGCAGCCATGGTTGATATCAAAGATGACCCACCATAGCTAAAAAGCAGGAGAGGGATCCCCACCACCGGCAACAACCCTGTAACCATCCCCACATTGATTACTATCTGCCAAAAGATAAAGGCCACAATACCAACAGCCATAATAGAGCCAAATTTATCTTTTGAAGCTTTCGCTATGTTGAGGCCCCATAGAATCAAAAAAAGATAGAGCAACAGGAGGAACGCTGAGCCTACAAATCCCCATTCCTCGGCCAGCACTGAGAGCGCAAAATCCGTGTGTTGTTCCGGTAAAAAGTGCAATCGGGTCTGTGTTCCGCGTAGATACCCCTTGCCCCATAATAGGCCCGATCCGATGGCAATTTTAGACTGATTGATGTGGTATCCGGCTCCAAAAGGGTCCATATCAGGCCTGATAAACGTGAGGATCCGCATCCGCTGATATTCTTTCAGGCTGAACCATATAAAAGGAGCCACGGAAACAGCTGACCCAACCAGAATCACCAATGATTTCCAATACATTTTGACAAACAAAATCATGGAAAAGGACCCGGCAACCAGCAGGAGGGCTGTTCCAAGATCAGGTTCTCTTAAAATAAGAACGCTCGGTGCCGCTATCAGTATGAATGGCTGCCAGAGATCTCGCAAACGGTATCCGCGATACCCGCGCTTCTCACTGAAAAACCTGGCAAGCACTATCACCATAGCAATCTTTGCCAACTCGGAGGGCTGAAAGGAAACGGGTCCCAGGCTCAACCACCTCTGTGAACCGGATGTTACCTTCCCCACAAACAAGACAAGAATTAAGAGGGCAATGGTGAAAATGTAAGCTGGATAAGCCAGTCGCTCAAGGGCAAAATAGTTAAAGGTGGTCATCACAAAGAAGACAGCAAATCCGATTAAGAACCAGTAGATCTGCTTTACAAAAACCTGTGACCCACCCACATCTCGAATAGCATATGTAGCACTATAGAGGTTTAAGATACTGATTCCCGCCAAAAGCAGCAGCAAAAGCAGCAAAATCCAATCAAAATTCTGGACCAGCCTGCGGTCAAACATGTCTAATATCTTTTAGATAAGATTTCTTTTGTTACCGGTTCTTTAATAAAATATAACACTGATTCAATCAGTTACCGCTTCGGCTAACACCGATCTGTCCAATCCAAGATATGCCTTGATTAATTGACCGGCGATGGGCGCAGCAGCACTCCCGCCATGCCCCCCGTGCTCGACCACGATAGCAACTGCAATCCGCGGGTTTTCCGCCGGCGCGACAGCAACAAACCATGCATGGTCCCTAAATCGAACAGGAATATCTTTTTCACTCTCAAATTCCTCTTCCTTCTTAAGGGAAATGACTTGAGATGTCCCTGTCTTCCCGGCGACAGTCACTTCTTTCATCCTGGCCCTTCCACCAGTACCATGGGGTTCATTGACTACACCAATAAGAGCATTTTTTACAAACTCCAGGTGTTCCTGTTTGATCCCTATTTTCCCTGTCACAACCGGAGCAAACTCATGGATCTTTTCGGTCTCGCTTTTCCCTACCCACCTGGTCACCTGAGGTCTATATACGATACCACCGTTAAAGACGGCTGAGACAAACGCAGCCATCTGAATCGGGGTCACCAGGACAAAGCTCTGCCCGATAGCCGTGGAGAGTGTCTCTCCCCCCTGCCAGGGAACACCCCATCTTTTGAGCTTCCAATCTCGGGTCGGTATCAGCCCTGCCTTCTCATGCACTGGATCGAATCCGGTCCTTTTTCCAAGGCCGAATCTCATTGCATATTCAGCAATCTTGTCAATGCCCAGCCTGCGCCCCATATTATAAAAATACACATCACAGGACTCAACCAGGGCCCTGTGGAGACTCACCGTGCCATGACCATATTTCTTCCAGCAACGGTATCCACGTCGTCCCAAATAGTAGATGCCTGTACAAACTAACTCTTCCTCAGGATCGATTATACCTTCTTCGAGCCCAGCCAGTGCAACCACTATCTTGAAGACAGATCCGGGCGGGTATTGACCTGACAGGGCCCTATCCTGTAAAGGAAAATCCCCGGACAAGACAATTCCTTCCCAGCTTGCCCTGTCTATTCCCCCAACAAACAGATTCGGATCAAAAGAAGGGCTGCTCGCCAAGGCCAAAATCTCCCCGTTGTTGGGATCCATGGCAACAATCGCTCCGCTTTTGCCGGCAAGTGCCTTTTCAGCCACCGCCTGAAGATCCTTGTCTATTGTCAGGCAGACATTTTCGCCGGGGACCGGGGTTTTGCGTGCCATCACCCGTATTTTTCTTCCTGTTGCATCCACCTCCACCTGTGCGCCACCTCGCACCCCGTTTAAATCGCGCTGCCATTTCCACTCCACACCGGACTTTCCAATCAGATCACCCGGCTTGCTATCCGTGTATTTCCCGCTATTTAGCTGGTTCTCATTGATTTCTCCCAAATATCCGATGAGATGAGAGGCAAAGGTTCCGTTGATATAATGGCGTTGGGGCGCTACCTTTATAATGACCCCGGGAAGATTGAAGCGATGGGTCTCAACTTTGGCCAACTCATCGCGAGACAAGTCTCTTTTGAGGCAAATAGGCCTAAAAGGGTATCTGAGCGAAGCCTCATCCAATTTCCGTTCTGCCTCCTCCGCCCCAAGTCCGGCCAAGCGACTTAGCCTTTCCAATAACTCTTCCAGGTCCTGGACTTCTTCCGGAACCACATAAAGATCATAGGAGGGACGGTTGTCCACGAGTGTCGCCCCATTCCGGTCTAAAATCATTCCCCTAAATGGGGAGATATCCTGGAGATGTATGCGATTACTTTCCGATTTGGTGCGGTACACGGATCCGTTTACGACCTGTAGGAACCAGAACCTCAGGACTAAAACACCAAAAACAGCCAGTACTACCAATGTTACCTTTTTTAGCTGTCTGTCAAAAATCTCTAAAGAAAGAGGATCGAACTCTGATGTTCTCAAAGCCTTGTTCTCCGAAATCAATTCCGGTTGGCAAGTCTGCAATACAAAAAGTGAATTATATGAATGCCTATGGCCGCTCGTTCAAAGAGCTAAGAGTATCTTCCAGGGAATCAGCCCTCAGACAATCAAATAGATAGAACAGGATAGGCGAAATCAGCCCTGTGCCCATCACTAAAAGCCCGGATACCCAAAGAAAATCCTTTGAAAAAGCCAGCCTATGGTAGAAGACTGTGAGCATCATGAAAAACATCACCTTTTTCAATAAGACAGCCAGGGCAACAATGATCATCTGCCCCCTCGGGTGCTGGAGGTTAAAAAATTGCGAACCGAGATAAACCCCGCCGAAAACACACAGATAAAGAAAGGTAAAAAGCCCATGCAACCCGCCTGAAAAAAGATCGATTAGAATTCCTTGCCCGAAAGCAAACATGACCGTGGCAGTCTGTCCGTAAAACAAAAACAGATAGGCGATGATAATGGTCAGGAGATCCAGATCAGTGAGATTCAAACCCATTATACTCATCCATTCCCCTTTAACCAAGGTGAAAAATAGTCCCAGGAACCACGCGAAAAGGTAAAATGCTATTCGTTTTCTTTCAGCTGGTTCGATGATCTGCTCTCCTCTAAAATCACAAGGACTTCTTCTAACTTTGAAAAATCAACAGCAGTCCTGATCTTAATATCTTTGAAAAGCTCTCCGGATATTTCTTTGACATCCAAAATCCGACCCACAGGTAAGCCTTTGGGGAAAACGCCTCCAAGCCCGGAAGTGACAACGATATCCCCCACAGTGATATCGTTGGATTTGGCCACATAATCAAGCTTGCAGATTTCGCTCATCAACCCTTTAAGCATACCTCTATCACGAGATCGTTGAACAAGGCAGTCAACAGCACTGTTTTGATCAATAATCAACAACACCTTGGCGTAATTTGATGAGACAGACACTACTCTGCCTACCACGCCAAAGGCATTCACCACCGGCATATCTAATCTTAACCCTGCCCATTTTCCTTTATCGATAATAACGGACTTAAACCATCCGGTAGGATCCCTCCCTATAACCTGAGCAGCCAATACCGGCCGGTTGATCGTTTGTTTGAATTGGAGAAGTTCCTCGAGCCTTTCCTGGGTGGCTAACAATTCCCGGTATCGGCTATTCGCCATCTTGAGCGCATGAATTTCATTTTTTAGCTGCGTGTTTTCGTGATGAACGCCTACCAAACGGAAATAGTTTAACCACAATTCCTCCGTGCTTTTTGTAATTTGTTTGATTAGCTTTTGAAAGGGAGCGGTAATTTCTATGACAAATTGTTCAGCAGGATTCCATGTGGGTCCCAGGTCAGAATTGGACGAAAGCAAGAACAAAACAGCGCCAATAATAAAAACCCATAGCCAGATTGTGCGAAAGCCTGTTACACCTTTCAATGCTTGCCCTTAGCTCCGCTTTAGTTTGCAATTGTGGCGCGCCCTTGCAGACAAGAGCCCAATGCGTGCAGGTAGTAGGGTTGATATCCGTGGTTCAAAGAAAACACCGGATCCTATGACTACTACTTGATCGTAACTTGTTTCAGGATTGATATATTGTCTAAGGTCATTCCAGAACCAAGGACTACCGTGGAAAGAGGGTCTTCAGTGATGGTTATGGGAAGCTTTGTTTCCTCTCTCAGCAGGATATCCAAATTCTTGAGTAATGAGCCTCCTCCGGTCAACACGATTCCCTTGTCCACAATATCAGCTGCCAGTTCCGGAGGTGTTTGCTCAAGGGCAATGCGTACGGTCTCAATAATAGTCTCCACCTGCTCTGAAATGGCTTTCCTTATCTCATCTGAGTCTATAGTCAAAATCTTGGGAATCCCGGTCACCAAATCCCGACCCCTCACTTCAATTGTATCAATCTGATCACTGGGAAAGGCGTTACCAATAGTTGTCTTTATGATCTCTGATGTCCTGATGCCTATTAACAGGTTGTATTTTCTTTTGATGTGTTGAAGGATGGCTTCATCCATTTTGTCACCGCCAACCCTGACTGATTTGCTGTAAACTATCCCTGCCAGAGAAATGACCGCAACCTCTGTGGTGCCACCACCAATGTCAACCACCATGTTGGCCGTCGGTTCCGTAATTGGGAGCCCCGCGCCTATTGCCGCCGCCATAGGCTCCTCTATAAGAAACACCTCTCTGGCTCCGGCGGACTCCGCGGATTCGCGAACAGCCCTTTTTTCAACCTGAGTAATCCCGCTAGGCACACAGATAACGATACGGGGCCTTATGAGTGACCTTCTATGATGGACTATTCTTATGAAATGACGAAGCATTGCTTCAGTGATCTCAAAATCCGCGATCACGCCGTCTTTCATTGGGCGAATAGCCGTAATGTCACCCGGGGTCCGCCCAAGCATCATTTTGGCTTCCTGGCCCACTGCCAAAACTTTGTTGGCTCCCCTGCCGTCTTTTCTGACAGCCACGACAGACGGCTCACTCAACACAATCCCTTTGCCTTTCATATACACGAGGGTGTTAGCTGTCCCGAGATCGATGGCTAAATCATTAGAGAATAAGCCAAATATGGGATCCAGAAGCATTATTCCCTCCTTTCGGCGAAATTTTTATTTCCCAGCTTATATTTAACTATACATTAATTATACCATATTATTTGAATTATCAATTATAAAATAACAAAATGAATTTTTCTTGACAAAAAATGCAATCCATGTTTGTATGAAAAATTGTTGTAATTCACACAGAAGGATCCAACATTACTATGAAAAGAACTTATCAGCCCAGCAATATTAAAAGGGCAAGAACACACGGCTTCAGGGCAAGAATGCGTACAAAGGGTGGCATAAATGTCTTGAAACGAAGAAGATCAAAGGGACGGAAACGATTAGCCGTATAGACACACCCTTTAATTCCAACCAGGTTACATTAGCCTAATGGGATCTTTTTCGTTTCCAAAAAGAATAAAAATATTGAATCGAGCTGACTATGTCAATGCAAATAGATCAGGGAGGCGCATTCATTCAAGACACTTTACCGTCATTCTCAAACAGAACGGGCTCGGCATTACGAGATTGGGGGTCATTGTAAGTAAGAAGACAGGAAACGCGGTCAAGAGGAATAGGGTCAAGCGCCTTATCAGAGAACTTTTCAGGCTTAATAAGTCCCGTTTCCCCCAAGGATATGATATCGTCATTGCAGCAAAAAAGGGTGCTAGCTATTTGGATCTCCGGAAAATCAAAGAGGAAATCGGGGAAATTATTTTTGACAAAAAGCCCTTTATATAAGCTCAGATATGTACCTATAGCCTTAATAGTTATATATCAACGATTTATTTCATCTCTCTGGCCTCCTTCCTGTCGTTTTTATCCTACGTGCTCAAGCTATGCCCGCCATGCTATTATCAAATATGGGATTTTGAAAGGGGGAGGTCTGGCGTTGATCAGAATCTCCAAATGTCACCCCTTTCATCCAGGGGGATATGATCCCCTTGTATGAAGGATTGTGGCCTGCGTGATTATCATTATTCCTGTGGCGCCAACACCCGCTAATTTTGTATTTAATATGTCAAAAAACATACAATTTAGGATTCTGAGGGATCCTAAAACAAGGTAGTTCAGATGGAAAAGAGAACGATACTGGCCTTTGCTTTATCCTTCCTGGTGCTTATTCTATGGTCATTCCTTTTCAACCCGAGCAAAGACCAGGTTTCAAAAAAAGGTGAAACCCCTGAAACAGTTGCACCGAGGACTGTATCGCAGTCTCCAGAAACTGCGAGCGCACCGCATGCTGCGCTTTCTAAAGCACCAGAGAAAACAAAATTTAAGTTGGCCCCAGAAACTGATGAAAAAGAGATTGTGGTCGACACACCCTTATACAGGGCTGTCTTTACCAATGCGGGCCCCACCATTAAAAGCTTTAAACTGAAAGAATACCGTGAGTCCGTAGAGCCTGATTCACCCTTGATTGAACTTATCAATCTTCAGCAAGATAAGGCCGATTTTTTGATAATAAGCTTTGATGGGGCGTCTGCAAGTCAACTTGAAAAAACCATCTACCAGGTGGAGCACCAAAAAATACGGCTCGAATCAGATTCTTCGCCTAAAAACCTGGTTTTCCACTCCTCGACCTCCGGTGGGATTTCAATTAGTCAGACGTACCGCTTTTATCCGGATCAATACAGGATCGATCTCCATATCGATGTAATCAATCAATCGGGGGAAATAGTCACGGGCGCCTTTGTCGCTGATATAAAGGCATTACCGCCCGAGGGTAAGCAAAGCTATTACTCCTACGTTGGTATCGTCCTGCTCCTGGACGACAAACTTGAAGAAGTTAAGATCAAAAAGGCATCCGAACCAAAGGACCTGGCAGGCCGGATCGGTTGGATGGCCTATGAGGACGATTTCTTTATATCAGCCGTTATCCCGGATGAACCTTCAAAGGCAAGTTTCAAAGGGCGTCTATTGCCATCTGGCATATTGGAAGGCACCTACATGCCACCATCTATTTCACTACACCCTTCTGAACGGGTCTCTTCCGGCTATACCCTGTACCTCGGACCCAGAGAACTGGGTATCCTGAAACAGCTTGGAAAAAATCTCGAAAGGGCCATTTCTTTTGGATGGACTGACATAATTGCCAAGCCCCTTCTGTATCTCCTGAGATTTTTCAACCAGTACATAAACAACTATGGTGTATCCATTATTCTTCTCACAATCCTGATCAAGGGCCTTTTCTGGCCCCTGACACACAAAAGCTACAAATCCATGAAAGAGATGCAGAAACTCCAGCCCAGAATGGCCAAGATCAGAGAAAAATATAAAAACAACAAAGCACAACTGAACAAAGAAATGATGGGGCTGTACAAAACCTACAAGGTGAACCCCATGGGCGGATGCTTGCCCATGATAATCCAGCTTCCAGTATTCTTTGCTCTTTTTAGAATTCTGGGTAGCGCCATTGAACTGAGACAGGCACCGTTTATGCTTTGGATAAAAGATCTTTCAGCCCCTGATCGCCTTTTCAACTTCCCGTTTAGTATTCCCTTCATGGAACCGCCTTACGGAATACCAGTGCTTACCCTGTTGATGGGCGCTTCCATGTTTCTTCAGCAGAAAATGACCCCGACCCCCGGGGACCCGATGCAGGCCAAAATCATGATGTTCTTACCACTTATCTTTACATTTATGTTTATCAACTTTCCATCTGGCCTTGTTCTTTACTGGTTTGTCAACAATATTCTATCAATAGGCCAGCAGTACCGTATTCACAGGAGTTAAGCATCACATTTGGAGGTCACAATCATGCAATCTTTTGAATTTGAAGGAAAAACTACCGAGGAAGCGATTGAAAATGCCTGTCGCCAACTCAAGCTCACCAAAGACGAGATCGACGTCGAAATCATTGAACCCGGATCCGCGGGAATTTTTGGATTAGTAGGTGGCAGGAAGGCTAAAGTCAAAGTCACGACTACAGGTGAAGAACCGGAACCCGTCGAGGAGACAAACGGGGTCGCCATTGCTAAAGACGCACTGGAAAATATCTTGACACTGATCCCCATGGAGGGAACCACAGTAAGCGCAGCACAAAACGATGGCACAATTGCCCTTAACATTGAAGGCGATACATCGGGGCTTCTAATAGGGCGAAAGGGGAGAACCTTGGACGCCCTGCAGTTTATCGTGAACAAGATCGTTAATAAAGCCCTGGAAAAGCGAACCCAGGTGGTTGTTGATTCTGAAAATTATCGTCAGCGAAGACGAGAGTCTTTGATCCAGATGGCCCTGAGGATGGGCGAAAAAGCCAAAAATATCGGAAAACCTGTAGTCACGAATCTTTTAAATCCCCATGACCGGAGAATCGTTCACATGGCCCTGAGGGACGATGAGTCCCTGGACACGAAAAGCCGGGGGGAAGGTATTTTAAAAAAGATCCTCATCATACCTGAAAGATAACCTTATTTGTCTGTTGAAAGTTGTCTGTTGTCAGTTGGCACAAAAGATGGCGGAATACGGAAAGATAGGAGGCTGTGATCTGCCCCATGGAAGGGGGCTATTCCGCGAGGCAATGGATTCACGTTTATGAGGTTTAATGTCAAATTACAAAGCTCAAAGCCCCAACCTTGATGTCAGCTCAACTCCTTCTTTATTGCAGGCGCTTCGTTAATCGTTTGTCTTTGCTTAATTCAACTTAATGTAACGGGCTATGGGAAACCTGCAACAAACAACGGGCAACGGGCAACAGAAAACGGACAACGATACCATCGCCGCCATTGCCACACCCATCGGCCAGGCCGGAATCGGGATTATTCGTATCAGCGGCCCCTTGTCTGCTGAAATCGCTGAAAAAACCTTTAGGCCGCAAAAACCCGTTCAAGGTCTTAATAGTCATCACCTTTACCTGGGGAACTTCCTGGATCCATCCTCCGGTGACATGGTCGATGAAGTTCTGCTCTCCTTTATGAAGGCTCCTCACTCCTATACCCGGGAAGACATCGTTGAAATCAATTCCCACAGCGGCTATCTCCTCCTTTCAAGGATCCTCCAAATTATTTTAGACCAGGGCGCAAGACTGGCCAGACCCGGAGAATTTACATTGAGGGCCTTCTTGAATGGCAGAATCGATTTGACCCAGGCTGAAGCTGTGATCGATCTAATCAATGCCAAATCGGACAGGGGCCTGCATTTAGCATCTCAGCAGATCCAGGGGACCTTCAGGAATGAAATCGAGGGACTGCGGCAAAAGGCGATCGATTTCCTTGCACACGCGGAAGTGGCGATCGATTTCCCAGACGAGGAATCCGAAATCATATCCAGGGAAAAAACCTCAAAGCGAATTGGAAAGGAAATTGTCAAACCCATCGAAGACTTGATTGAGGCCCAGGCAACAAAAAGACTCTGGGTAGATGGCATCAACACTGTGATTGTGGGGCGTGTTAATGCGGGAAAATCAAGCATTCTAAATAGACTGCTAAACGAACAACGGGCGATCGTAACAGCGATTCCAGGGACGACGAGGGACATCATTGAATCCACCATCACAATTGAGGGGCTGCCGCTCCGCCTTATGGATACTGCCGGATTCAGGAATGTAAAGAATGAGGTGGAAAGGATCGGAATCCACTTTACCGAGCAAAAACTGGCAGAAGCTGACTTCTTACTTGTGGTCATTGACCAGAGCAGGCCGCTAAACCATAATGATCACAATATCATTGCTCAATCCCGGGGAAAAAATGCCCTGATTGTTATCAATAAAATTGATCTCCCATCCAGACTCAGTAAGGAAGCCGAACATGATGCATTCTCTGGGCTTCCCATCGTTAAGATATCCGCGCTCACTGGTCAAGGCCTTGACCAGCTGAGAAAAGGCATTTCGGGTTGTTTACTAAAAGGGGATATAGACGTGACGTCCCCTGATGTGGCCCCGAACTTGAGACACAGACAGGCCCTAATAGATGCGGCTCAATTTTTCAAAAGCGCCGGCCGAAAGGCAAAAAAAGACGCTCCCATGGAAATTGTTGCTTTTGAACTCAAGAGCGGGCTGGATGCCTTGGGGAAAATCATAGGAGAGACCACCACTGAAGAGGTCCTGGACAGCATATTCAGCCAGTTTTGTTTGGGGAAATAGTTGGTCAGAAGTGCCTAAAGTGATCTAAAGTTAAAGGTGTTGTTTGACGTTTTAAAATAGTAAACGGTTCCAGAACAAGGTATTTGTCGAGCAAACTGCTTGTGTAAATCGAGACAGACAAACCGATCGGAATTTTGGACTTTCTGTTGCGAGTGTTTTTTGGCCTGCTTTATCCTGGAGACCTTGATGAAGCCAGTCTTTTTAAAAAAGTCACGAAGTTCCTTTACTTTAGACACTTTAAACTTTAGGCACTTAAATCAGCGTACCTTCCAGGACCAACAAAAACAAGCCGCCTCCTCTGGGGGGTGGTAATTTGACTTGCTGCCGACCTAAATATCAGAGGAAATTTTTTAGGGTATAATAGATCAATTTCTGATACTCGATAATCACCTCATTGCCGTATTTCCCTTTCTTCCACCAGTTATCCGGCCTGAAATCCGTATACTGGGAAGGCATCATCATAATTACCATATCGTCTTTCTCAAACACTTTTTTAAAAGTCAACCACGTGCGTCTTGTATGGTGTGGAGATGTGACAATAATCAAGGAGAGATAACCTTCCTTTTGTGCGATCCCTCTAACTACCCTGGCTTCTTCAAAGGTACTGCCCACAAAACGATCACTTACAAGGCAGTCAGACCTGGCTACTCCCAATCCCTGGAGCATCATGATCAAAAGATCCCTCGTTTCAGGATAGTGGACCCCTCTCTGCTTTAAAATCTCAATTCCATCGGGTAGCTCTTCCCTGCCAACAAAAATACGCGGGGCCATACCTTCCTCGTAAAGATCCGCAGCCGCAAGGCCCCGTTCCACAGGGTTTCCCATCATGCAAACAATAAGATCAGCTTTCTCGAGAGAATGCTGAACAACCAGATACTTTCCAAGGCTGGTCAGGATCGGGCCGCGATAATAGGAAACCAGGATGTAGACAATGAACACAAGGAAAATGACCCACTTAAGAACCGTCGGCCGACTGATCTTCTTCCCTTGCGGTTCTATTGGCCTGTTGTCCACATAAGTTTCTGTTTGCCCCCTGTCTTCCACCTCATTCTCTTGGGCTCCAATTGTGCGATCCTGCTCTCCGTTCCAGTTCGTCTGGTATTTTTGACCAGGTTCATTTTCAGCGCCCATCTTCAGACGAGACCATATCTCTTTCATTGCGTACCCCTTAACTTAGTTTCCGTCCAGAAACTTTCAAATCTCCGCGTAATACCAATTAGTTGATCAGATTTATATTATATTGCTTATTCAAAAGTCAAAATTATTTCAGAATCCCGGCAATTCTAATTATGATCTCAACCTGGCATGGCCGTGGGGTCTCTTTTTAAAGGACGCAACACAAATTCTTCCACAGCCTGTTGAACGCCCCCGTGGCTTTGAATAAAGGCTCCGAGCAGGCAGAGAAGACGTCTGTTGCAACGGAGTCTCTCCTTTGGGGCTGTCCTATAACGAATTTCAAGGCTACGCTGCCGTTCAATAGAATGAAGCAGGTTTTTGCGGCCTTTAAAAAGAGACCCCACGGCCATGCATTAGCAAGGTTTAAAGGTTATAATTAGAATTTCTGTCAGAATCCACTACCGGTTTATTCATTACAAATAGTGTGTTATAAAACCATATAGATTAACTGATACAAACAGCCAGATCGATTTTCATTTAAGAATGAATCCTCATGAAAGTCAATTGCCAAGAATACAGAAAATCCATGGAACTCCTGGGCCTAAAGCTGCGGCTAAAAAAGGGCATCCTTGATCCGAGAGAGCAGAAGGAGATAAAAAAAAGGATCAGAATCCTTGAAAAAGAGCTCAAGTTATAAAATCGCTACTCGATTTTATTTAACATCCGCGGCGGGCTCAAGAAAGGAAATTTCACACCATCAAGTGTCACAAAGGGTGCCTGAAAGGCTACAAGCTCTTTGAGCTATCCAGGATCAAAGTGACGGGACCGTCGTTAACCAGATGGACATCCATCATCTCCTGAAATTGACCAGTGGCAACGTTGATACCCTTCGCCTTCAAAAGCCTAATAAAATGCTCATAAAGCTCCTTTGCCAGTTCTGGCCGGGCTGCTTTTGCAAAAGACGGTCTCCGTCCTTTTCGACAATCACCCCAAAGAGTGAACTGAGAAACAACCAAAGCTGCTCCGCCTGCTTCCATCAAAGACAAATTCATGAGACCACCTGCATCAGGAAAGATCCTCAGATGGGCAATTTTATTGGCTAAGTAATCGCAATCTTTCTCTGAATCATCCTTCCCCACACCCAAAAATATTAGTAATCCAGGGCCAATGGCTCCTACAGCCTCCCCCTTGACTTCTACTTTGGACTCCTTTACCCTCTGAACCACAGCCCTCATATCTTTAACCTTTCTCGGTTTTGAATTTGCCTCATGACACCGTCACTGATTCTCATTAACCCCTGGATCTGCGATTTTGCCGCCTATGACCTCTGGTCAAAACCGCTCGGGCTCCTTTACCTTGCAGGGTATCTCAGATACTGCGGTTTCAGGATACACTTAATCGACTGTCTGGATGTGCATCACCCCGGCATGAAGGGTGATAAGTCCATGAAAAAGCCTAAAAGACGCTTATATGGGACCGGAAAATTCTGGCGGCAAGAAGTGCCCAAGCCCCTTCCGTTAAGCGTCATTCCAAGGCCCTACAGTCGCTACGGTCTTTCACTAAATATATTTGTGGAAGAATTAAACAAGATCCGAAAGCCGGCTGCCATTCTCGTCACCTCTCTTATGACATACTGGTATCCCGGCGTCAAAGAGGTCATCAGCCTCGCCAGGAAAATTCACCCTGGGGTTCCGATAATCCTCGGGGGAATTTATGCCAGGCTTTGCCATAATCACGCCCGCCAAAATATGCAGGCAGACAGCATTGTGGCCAGCAATGATCCGGTTTCCCTTCTAAAATCCCTAAGCGAATTCGGCATCCCTACACCAAGGCTTCCTCCGGATTCAGGGCATCCGCCTTATCCGGCATTTGACCTTTTGAGCCAAATTGACTACGTCTGCCTCCTGACCTCCAGAGGTTGCCCCTATCGGTGTAGATATTGTGCAAGCCACTTCTTAGATCCTCAACCGATCCATAGAGATCCGGGAGAATTGTTAGAGGAAATCCTTTTTTGGTATAGAGATTATAAGGTCCGGGACTTTGCCTTTTACGATGACGCCCTGCTTATTGATGCTGAAAAACATTTGGCTCTGCTTCTTGAAAAACTTGCACGGCATCATCTGGACCTAAGATTTCATACCCCAAATGCTGTGCATGTCAAGGAAATCACAGCGGAAATCGCCAGTCTAATGCACCAAACCGGCTTCCGAACCATACGCCTTGGGCTGGAGACTTCGGACTTTTCATTACACCGCAATCTGGACAATAAAATCGCCGAAGGCGACTTTGAGCGGGGGGTACAGTACTTACTTAAAGCCGGTTTTGCTCACAATGAGATCGGGGCGTATATTCTGATGGGACTGCCCGGCCAATCCGTGGATTCAGTGATGGAAACTATTGATTTTGTGGCCAACACAGGTGTAATGCCTTTTCTTTCCGAGTATTCTCCAATACCCCATACCGCCTTGTGGGAAAAGGCCATAAGTCACTCTGAATATAATCTAGCCTCAGAGCCGCTATTTCACAATAACACCATACTGCCCTGCTGGGATAATTCTCAGAAAAAAGATCTTCCTCGGCTGAAAACACGCGTGTTGGAAATCCGTGAGAAGTACAGATGACAGCCTCCCAGGTCATTATGTCCTGTTTATTACACTTGCAGCATATCCTGCCCCAAAACCATTATCGATGTTCACAACTGTCACTCCGGACGCGCAGGAATTCAACATTCCTAAAAGCGCAGCAATACCCTGGAAACTGGCCCCATAGCCCACACTTGTCGGGACTGCGATCACCGGCTTATCAACCAGCCCGCCCACAACGCTCGGCAATGCACCCTCCATCCCGGCCACTACCACAATCACAGAGGCCTCCATGATCCTTTCCCTGTGATTCAAAAGTCTATGAATACCTGAGATTCCCACATCATAAATGGTTTCCACCTCATTTCCCATGAACCTTGCCGTAATGGCAGCCTCTTCTGCCACAGGAATATCGGAAGTCCCGGCACTCATGACAAGTATTTTTCCTCGTCCAGAAACCTTTATGGGGTGTTTGAAAAGGGTCAGGACCCTTGCCTTTTCATAATAAGTGCTGTCAGAAAACTTCCCTAAGATGTTTTTGGCCTTCTCAGGCAACAACCGCGTCACAAGAACGTTTTCTTCCTGTTCTACCATCCGTTCCATGATGGCCAGGATATCGGATACCTCTTTACCCGCACCAAATATGACCTCTGAAAGACCCCTTCTCAGGCCCCGGTGATGATCAATACAGGCAAAACCCAGATCTTCAAACGGTAAATCCTTAAGCCTTTCAAGAGACTCTTCAACCGTTACCTGTCCCTTGCTCAACCGAACGAGAAGGTCTTTTAGAATGTCCTTGTCCAATGTCCTTTTATCCTAATCTTTAACCGCGAAGTTTTTGTGTTAGTACTGCCACCCTTTGGCCAAACCTTCTTCCGTTTTCCTCTGTTTTGCTGTCGGGCGCTCCCACACAGGCAACGCCATAATGTCCGGTGGCAGACATAGGATCCCCTGCGATAACCATCCCGTAGATCAAAAGGGCCTGAATAATGGACATCATAGTGGTTTCCTTTCCGCCAGTGGGATCTCCAGAGGTAGTAAAAGCCGCCCCGACTTTACCCTCCATCCTCTTACGCACGCCCACAAATTCATCGAAGACCTTTTTTAGTTCGGCTGCCATCCCGCCGAAATAGACCGGCGAACCAGCGATGATTCCGTCTGCGGTCAGAAAATCATCTTTAGTCACCTTGTTCGTTTTCTTCAAGACAGCAGTCATACCGTCCACCTCTTCGACGCCTTTTGCGATCGCTTCAGCCAGTTTCCTGGTATTTCCCCCTTTTGAGAAATAGAGAATCAGTATCTGCATAATGAAGTCCTCGCCTTCCAAGAAGATTCAACTACATCGATCCAATTTGGATCAGTTATGATAGTATTTTGATTGTGCGCACAAATCAAGTCCTTGCGAATTTATTGCATCTCAGCAGGCAAGCCGCTGTTTTACTTTACAGAAACCCTTTTTCCTTTAAAAAGGTCATTGAGCGATGCCCAATGCTTGTGACCTGGCTTAGGGCCTGGGTAAGATGAACCACTGCCTCAGCAGCCACGCCGGAATTTATCATAACCAATGCTTTATCAATATGCCTTAACACCTCATCCCAGGACACATCGCCGGTCACGTTTTTCCCAAGCTGAATTTCATGGGCAATCATGCCAATTATGGCTTTGGCTGTTTTTTCTGCGCCCCGCTTTTCAGGCTCCTGAAGACCATTGAGCATTTGAAGGGCCTGTGAGACCCAGATAAGGCCTGATTTTATTTTTTCACTTTGCGAAAATGCTATAATGGTTTCTTGGACTTCCATAGCCCTGTCACCTCTTCAAAATATTAGTGCCACAAACTCCCTCGTTATCAATTTATACCGCCCCGGTTCACAGTATAGGAACGCACCAGATTCTTTCCGGTAAAATGCCCCATTGTAAAATAGGCAATTGGCATCTCCCGACCAAAGAGTCTCCTGTTGATCTGCCGATCGCTTAATCCCTCTCTGTGAAGCGTCAAAATCCTATTACCCATTTCCTCCAGGTATTCAATTTTCTCCAAGATCTCCTCTCTCGGGTATTTCCGGACACTGCCACTGCCAGGGAAAAGGAGACTGGGGTTCAACTGGGCAATTTTTTTAAGCGACTTGATGATCTGCCAGATATCATAATCCTGACGAAGCGCCCGATCCTTGCCACCTATATATGCATCGCCGGTAAAAATCCATCCTTTTTCCGGCTCGTAAAGACAGATATGATCCGGGCTGTGCCCAGGGGTGTAAATGACCTCAAATCGATGATGTTCAGTCTCTACTTTATTTCCAAGTGCTGACCCCCTTGACGGTGCAGGGTAACCCCACATTATTCGCCGGTATAGTTGAAGAGGTTGTTTTTCCCTGGGAGCCAATAGGACGGGCAGGGCCAGAGGATGCGCAAGCGCTTTGACCCCGTATTTGGCCTGTAGAGCCGCATTTGCTGCAATATGATCTTCATGGCCGTGAGTATTGACAATACAATTGATTGGCAGTCCATCAAGGGCCGAAACCAACTCATCAAGCGTATGCGCACAACCTGTATCCACGACAAGCCCATCTATCCAGTAACATGCAGTAAAATACAGACCCCTCCCCAAAATGGATCGCGCCAGACGATACTTTCTGATTTCACCAATCTGTTCAAATTGAATCATAGCTCACTGCCTCAGGAGGCTGTCTGAGAATAAGATATTTTTTTCCAAGATCAAGGAAGGCGAAAATTATAACCACAGGAATACATTAAAGTATTTCGAGGATTATAATTTGAACCTGACGCAGAGATTGGGGAAAATAGCCATTCTCGGACAGTCTCCTGGGTTACCCTTTGAAAGCCTCGCTGATCAGTCTCAAGAAACACCAATAGCTTACACTCAGGTTGCCCGGTTGCCCGGCCGCCCCCTTTGGAACGGACTGAATGACCC
>JAUUWD010000159.1 GCA_030589225.1 Desulfobacteraceae bacterium
AGTCATAGGTTTAACCCGTGATGCCCAGTTCGGTCCATGCGTCATGTTTGGCCTTGGAGGAATATTTACCGAGATATTGAAGGACATCTCTTTTCGCGTAGCCCCTCTTGAAAAAAGAGATGCCTTAGAAATGATGCAGGAGATTAAAGGTCACAAGATTCTGGAGGCTGGCCGGGGTATGGAGGCGGCGGAGCTGGATGCGCTTTCCGAAATTCTGATCACCGTGGGCCGCATAGGTTTAGAGAATGAGAGAATCAAAGAGATTGACATTAACCATGTGATTATCTCCGGGAGTAAACCCGTGGCTGTGGATGCGCTTATTGTGCTCAGTTAGACCTCAATTGAGTCAAACTCAATTGAGGTGGTATCCGGTATCGGGTACTGGTTTAAATCGTAATTAATCCACCGGTTATACCGGTGAGAAATGAAAAGATTTTAACGTTTCAGGCGCTTTTTGAGTTATATTAAATCCGAAATCCGAAGCACGAAATTCGAAACAAATTCTAAATTCAAATTTTCCAATATTCAAAACGGGTACGAAGAAGTCATTTATACATAGGCGATGTGAACACAAAGGTTTTGGTCATTAGGATTTTGGTCATTTGGTATTGTTTCGAATTTCGAATTTCGATATTCGTATTTTAAATTAACTATCGCTGACTATTTCAGTGGTCCCTTTTAGGGGCCTTCCTCATACCACCAGTTCTACTGGTGGTCGCTGATTTGGTTCCCCGCTTCATCTTCACTAAAGGCGGGATCTTCGCTACACTACGACCGGCTTGTCCGGGTTAGAGTCATGTATATCAAAGGCACTTTTTTTTGAGGAGAACACCATTATGGACTTTATCCGAAAGACTATAGGACAAGCTATAAACACGATTGCACAGGAACACCCCGATAATGATGCAATTATTCACACGGAAATGGGTGTACGGTACGACTATGGTCTTTTGTTGAGGAAAATTGGTCATATTGCCAATGGGCTCATAAAATCGGGTATCAAGAGAGGTGACAAAGTAGCCCTCTGGGCACCGAACATTCCGGAGTGGATCATATCCATGCTGGCACTTGCAAAGATGGGAGCGATCACTGTGCCGATTGACCAAGGTGCAGGAAGAGATGACCTTCACTTTATACTTGAGCAGTCAGAATGCCGTGGCATTATCATGTCGAAAGGCCTGGAAGATGAGGAATACGTAAAAATGGTCTTAGATTTAAAAGATGAAATCCCAAACCTGGAACACGTGTTTGTGATTGCTGATAAATCCTACCCTGAAATGACACCCTGGAGTGAATTAAGGGCCATTGGGGAAGCAGTTGATCCAGGGGTGCTCAACCAGATGGAAGATGCAGTCAATCCGGAAGATCCTGTGGCCATCATGTATACGTCAGGCACTACTGGCAAGCCAAAAGGGGTAGTGGTGGATCATTTGGGCCTTATCAACAAGTCAATGTTTTCTACAGAGCGTCAGGGAGTTAATCACACGGATCGTCTCTGCCTCTTCTTTCCTCTTTTTCATATGTTCGGGAATACGTGTATCGCACTGGCAGGGCTTCTAAGGGGAGCTGCCCTTATAATACCCTGTCAGACCTTTGATTCTTCCATGATACTCGGAGCCATTTATGAAGAAAGTTGTACGGCTATTTATGCATCTCCCAGTATGATCATTTCCCTCTTAGAACATCCTGAATTCCAGAAAAGGGAGTGGGGAACGGTTCAGAAAGGAATAATCGGCGGTGCCCCCTGTCCGATGGAATTAATGAGAAGCCTTGTAGAGGATATTGGCGTATCCAATATTACTGTGGCCTACGGCATTACGGAGACTTCTTCCTGGATTACCATGACAAATCCGAATGATCCGATCGAATTGAGGGTTTCAACGATCGGGATGCCACTGACCTGCAATGAAGTCAAGATTGTAAACCCTGCCACCGGTGAAGACCTTCCGCCTGAAACCCAGGGTGAACTCTGTACAAAAGGGTTTTTAATGAAGGAGTACTACAGGATGCCCGGGGCTACAGTTGCTGCAATCGACCGGAACGGCTGGTTCCACACAGGGGACCTTGGGGAAATGGACGAAAAAGGTTACGTAAAGATCACGGGTCGGCTAAAGGATGTCATTATCAGAGATGGTGTTGAGATCTATCCGGTTGAAGTGGAGGAAATTATATACAGACTGTCAGAGGTGTCAGAGGTCCAGGTTTTTGGGTTTCCTCACCCGGAAAAGGGGCAGGAAGTTGCAGCATGGGTTAGGGTAAGGGAAGGGTGTCAACTATCCGTTGATGACCTTGCGGAACATGTTAAGAGAAATATGGATGTAGGAGTAGCGCCTGATTATTTTAAAATCGTCTCAGATTTTCCCATGACAAGAAGCGGTAAGGTGCAAAAGTTCAAGCTAGCGGATGAGGCCCAAAAGGAATACCTGGACTGAGGGGTTGAAAATGAACACCCACATTTCCCCCGCGATAATTATGCGAATCAAGGAATTTGGTGAATCCGATCTCCTGGTCACTTTTTTTACGTCTGACAGGGGGCGACTAAAAGGCGTAGCAAAAGGGGCGCGAAGAAGCAAGAGACGCTTTGCCAATTGTCTTGACCTTTTCTGTTTGACAAGTTTGGAATATGAGCTGAAAAGGAAGGGAAACCTTCATTTCCTTCATTCGGGCAAACTGATTGATGCATTTCCCGGACTTCGATCCGACTTCTCAAGTTTGTCTTTAGCGAGCTATATGGTTGAGCTAACGGAAATTCTTTTTCCCCTGGGGGTAGCCGACAACAAGATGTTTGAGTTGTTGAAGAACTCATTTTTTGCAATAGACAAGGGAAAGAGCAAAAATATCTTACGTGTCCATTTTGAAGGGAAAGCCATGACCTTTGGAGGATATGGGGTTGACCTTGATAAGTGCTGTAATTGCGGAAGAACATACACAGGTGAGGGCAGGGCGGTTTTTAAAAGAAGCAAAGGGGGTATTGCCTGTCTGAAATGTCAGCAGGAATCTAAGCTTTCCCCTGGGTTGGATCATGATACAGTAAAGGGATTAAAGACTATCCAGTCGGATCCGTGGAATGAAGTAGAGACGTTTAACTTCAGCGATGAGATGATCCGTGAAATCAAGTCGGTGCTCAAACTGCATATAGAATATCGAATTGGCCGCAGGTTAAAAACCGCTGAATATCTGGAGTGATTCAATTCACATTTCACATATAAGATATGCCATGACTCCTGAAAATCTTATTCAAGAATATTTATCAGCCTTGGGGAAAAGTGATATCACTAAAATTTTTCAGCTTTTCAAAGAGGATGCTATAGTTGTTTCGCCTTTATATGGTGAAATTAAGGCCTCTAATTTTTATCCTGAACTCTTTGAAGATACATTGGCATCAAAAATCACTTTGAAAGATATTTACTATAGCTCTTCAGTCAAAAATCGCATAGCCGCACATTTCGTATATGATTGGAAGATGAGAAATGAAAGTCATGTAGAGTTTGAATGTATGGATGTATTTGAGCTTGACAAGCATTCCGAAAAAATAGAAAGATTAACCATTATTTATGATTCACGCCAGACACGGGACGAATTCGATAATTTGAAAAAGAATAATATAGCCATGCCATGAAGGAAAAAATGAGAATGAGAAAGTCAGCATCGATCCTTATAATTACAACATTTGTTATAGGTGGCGCACTTTTTTTGAATGAAGCATTGTCAGAAGAAACGCCTGAAAGAAAAACCTCGTGTGTGCAATGCCATGAAAAAATCATGCCTGGTCAAGTTGCTGATTGGAGGTCAAGCCGGCATTTTGAGGAGGATATCACCTGCTCGGACTGCCATGGTGAAAATCACAAAAGCGAAAAAGATGCCAATCTTGTGACTTTACCGGATGAACACGTGTGCGCTGAATGCCATGAGGAAAAGTTCGATCAGTTTGTTAAAGGTAAACACAACTTCGGCTGGTCATCATTGAATGCTATGGCAGTGACCCATGTTGAACCTGACGAGTTGATGGAAGGCGGCGGAGGTTGTGGAGGCTGTCACAACATGGGCATAAAAACCGATGCCCAGAAAAAGGAACTAAGGGAAAAAGGGCACCGTTATCGGAATAATTCCTGTGATGAATGCCATACAAGGCACAGCTTTTCCAAGACAGAAGCGTTAGATCCGAGGGCATGCCAGCAGTGCCACATGGGGTATGACCACCCCCAGTGGGAAATGTGGAGCAGCTCCAAACATGGCACCCGTTGGTTCAGCAGAAAAGATGGATATCTTCCGGAATCTTCTGCCGCACCAAAGTGCCAGGATTGCCATCTGCCGGAAGGAAATCACGAAAACAGAACCGCCTGGGGGTTTTTAGGGGTAAGACTGCCATTACCTGAAGATCCGCAGTGGGCGGCTGATAGAGTTACCATATTAAAGGCGCTGGGTCTTTTTAGCCCGGAAACCGGAAAACCCACAAAGCGATATGAAACGGTTAAGGAGCTGGACTTTCTTCGATTAACCCAGGAGTCCTGGGAAAAGGAACGCGAAAAAATGATACAAACCTGCAATAAATGCCACTCGATATATTTTGCTCGCAAACAACTTGAAATGGGCGATTCAATGATGAAGAAAGCTGACAGGTTGATGGCAGATGCAATAAATATGGTGGCAGGACTTTATGCAGACGGCATTCTTACAAAACCGGACAACTACTTGTTTGCCTATCCCGACTTTTTCTACTTTATGAGAACCGGCGGAGGCAATCTGGAACAGGCATCACATATTGAACAAGTATTGTTTCAGATGTACATGAAGCATCGCATGAGGACCTACCAGGCGTTTTTTCACGTTAATCCGGACTATGCTTATTGGTATGGATGGGCGATGATGACCAAAGATCATGCAGAAATCAGAGAAAAGGCGGAAACTATGCGAGCCTCCTATAACCTCAATTGAGGTGGTACTTGGTATTCGGTACTGGGTACTGGTTTAAAGGAATAGTTAAACGAGACTTAGTCGTCTTGGAAATATATCTATTTGGCCAAGTTACATCCTACTTTGAGGTTTCCCCGGGAGCCTGCGAGCTGGTAGGAAAGGAACCGTCACGGTAGAAGGAG
>JAUUWD010000007.1 GCA_030589225.1 Desulfobacteraceae bacterium
CTTCAGCGATGTTTGTAGTAGCCAGTCCAATTTTTCCAAAGCCTTCAATTGCACCATCTACTTCAATTCCTCCTTGTGCGCTGATAGCCTCAATCGTTTCCGGAAAAATATCATATAATCTAACGGAGAAACCCATAAGAGAAAGATGCCCTGATAGCGACTGTCCACCGTTTCCGCCACCTATAATGGCCCATTCTATTTTTTTTTGCTTATCTGTTTTGCTTAACAATTGTTTGTTCCCTTTGAAGTTTTATAATTTTGGAGTTAGCAAAAAAATCCAAGGAATAGAAAAATGATAATGAAAAAATAATGAGTCAATTTGATTCAGTATAGGGAAATGATCCTTGCGTGTCAAAATAAAAAACATTTCAGTCTATGGTAGCTGGGGTTGATGGGGAAATCGGTCAGTTAGGCGAATGCAAGGGCCTGAATCCAGATCGGATTGCGGGCAAAGGTTCTCTGAGGACCTTGCGAGTTGGGGGGGGTGTGACTTTCTTTGTTATTAAAAGGCATGGAAAGCCGGATCTTTGCTATTTCGGGCAAGGGAAACAGGATTCGATTTTGCTTGACAATGGCAGAAATTGAACATTAACTAGTTTCCATCAAGAAATGGCCCTTTCCCGCAATCTCTACGTCAATCCGCAGGATTTCTTGTGCGACGTACTCACGGTACGTCTCCGCGCAATCCCTTAATTTCCTTGATCTTGGGAAAAATTCCTAGTTTTCGTTCAGACACTAATTACCAGGTAGGGTGGTGAACACATCTAGATTTAGGCTGGGAAGTGATCATACCTGAAGCTTGAAAGCTAACAACAATCGAGGGACAACTATAAAATACAGGGTCAGTTAAATAACAAACATAATCCACCAGTTTTACTCCTTTTAGGGATGGTTGTTAAATTGGACGTTTTCAAACAAGAGGAATCGAGCGATCAAGGTGAATGCAACTTTCCATGTCGGAATTCCTCAATTTTTTTGATTATCTGGAATCAAAGCTTCCCTGATGTCTGGCACAATCCTGGGGTTGTAAGCCTCATTCAATGTCCAGCGCATTAAGACCTCGTTTCGAAAGATCTCTGTCAAAAGAATATATACTCTTCATATTTTTCTTCTTTGAAAAAGCCAATAAATAGGCGTCGACAAGGTCAATTCTTTCAGTTTGGAGTATCTCCAAGCACGATAAAATAAGCGGCTTATCGGGCATAATAACACCTTTAAATGATACGATCCCTGAGAGCTTATCTGCTGCCGCCTCTTGGGGAACTTCATACAACTTCGTGAGCACAAAAAATGTTTCAAATAGTACAAGCTCACACAATCCAATCTTTATTACTCCCCTTTCTACTTTGGGGAAAAAGGTGAAGACCCCTTTAAACTTGGTCTGGATTTTGTCTGGAGTTTCCACAAGATAACGGATGATGACATTCGTATCCACTAAATTAGTTTTCACGGGCAATCCCTTCGGCCAGAGCTTTTTTTATTTCCTTTCTTGAGGGAAACCTCTTCCTCCGATTATATCTTGAAAGGGATCCGGCCAGTTTTTCGGATTTCATTTCCCCCGTCCTCTTCAATTTGACACATTTTTCCTTTCTATCTGCAACAACATCGAGCATGTCTCCAATCTCGATACCGAACTCTTTTCGAATGGCTGCCGGGATGACCACTTGACCCTTATTAAATACTTTCATCAACATTGTAAACCTCCTAAAGGTTATACAAGTAAGTATAACCTTTCTTGCGGGTTTGTCAACAAGTAATACCTTTTTTTCAAATACGCTGTAGGCGGACGCTGTATATAATAGGGAAGCGATTGTATACCTTCATGGCATTTTGAGCCGCGTGGATCAGAAAAGACGATCTGGACATACCTCGTTTTTGTAACTTCTCAAAAAGTTCGGGCGGAGTTTATCCCTGGCCCAGACCTGATTCGTAATGCGTATGTTCTATAACTTCACCTTTGTAAATATTGCAGCGATAATAGCTGCGTCTCGGGATGTCGCGCCTCCCGATCCCGTCCCGGTCTCGGGACGGGGAGGGCGGGCCGTAAGGGTTTTACCCCCAGTTATTGCGAAGATACCTTAAAAGGGCTTGCATATTTTAAGGATAAGCATTAAAATACATGTAATTTTAAAATGTAAATTTAAAAATACATGTATAAACGAATTCAAAAAATAGATTTGAGTTCCCAAGAGACCTGTTGTTTTTGGGGACCCCGTCAAACAGGGAAAAGCAATCTATTGAAAGCGCTTTTTCCTCAAGCAATGCGCTACGATCTATTGCTGTCCACTGAATATCAGCGGCTTTTACGTGAACCCAATCTGATACGTGAACAATGCCTGGCGGCAGGACTCGATGCAAATTCTCAGCTCGATCCAATCATAATAGATGAAATCCAAAAAATCCCTACCCTTCTTGATGAGGTCCATTGGTTAATGGAAAACAGGGGCTTGCGGTTTATCCTGTGTGGATCAAGTGCCCGGAAAGTAAAACGGGGTCACGCGAATCTACTTGGTGGGCGTGCTGTTCGCTATGAACTATATCCTCTGCCTTTTCCGGAAATCCCTGATTTCTCATTGACAAAGGCCCTTAATTCCGGCTTGATCCCTCGGCACTATGATAGCGCGAAACCTGAGAGATTGATCCAATCGTATGTCGGGGATTACCTCAAGGAAGAGATTGTTGCAGAGGCTTTGACGCGGAATATTCCAGCTTTCAGTCGATTTCTTGAAGTGGCCGCGCTAACGAATGGACAGATACTGAACTACACTAACATTGCCCGTGAGTGCGGTATCACCAGCCCAACAGTCAAGGAATATTTTCAAATTCTGGAAGACACGCTAATCGGCCGTCAGTTACCCGCATTTCGAAAAACGAAAAAAAGACGTTTGGTTACCAGTCCTAAATTCTACTTTTTTGATCTCAGCCCGGTGATTCACCTTAGCCGCCGGGGTGAAGTGGTGCCGGGATCTGAACTTTTTGGGCGGGCATTTGAACATTTCATGTGGATGGAAATTGTTGCGCACTCCAGTTATTCGGAATTGTTTTACCCTATCACATACTGGAGGACCTCCTCCGGATTTGAGGTTGATTTTGTCCTCGGAGATAATGAAATTTCAATCGAAGTAAAATCTACTGACTCAGCAAATACGACACATCTAAAAGGACTTCGACGATTCAGGGAAGAATATCCAGTTCGGAGAAGCATACTGGTATCGTTGGACCCAAAGCCCCGCAAAACGGAAGACCAAATCGAAATTCTCCCATGGCAGATGTTTCTGGAACAGCTTTGGAGCGGGAAAGTCGTTTAGTGCCTGAAAGGCTGTCCTGTGTCCATGGCATTTCGACCTCAGAATGGCTGTTGGTGCACGGGGCCGTGACATTCTCACCCAGTTTCTCATCGAAGCTGTGACCCTTTCCATCATCGGCGGCCTCATTGGAATCGCGTTAGGTGTTGGAGGTTCAATAACAATCACCTTGTCTGGGGGATGGCCCATGATCATAGAGATCCAATCAGTGTTTCTCGCCTTTGGCTTCTCAGCAGCCGTGGGCATCTTTTTTGGTTTCTATCCGGCAAGAAAGGCGGCGAATTTGGATCCTATTGAGGCTCTACGCTACGAATAGACTTTCAGGTGTCCTGCCCGGATTGAGATCGGTGTTGAATAATTATGAATTTTCTGCTAATCTATTACCTCAATTGAGCTATCCCTAAATTCTGAAGGAGACGGTGTTGGATCAGCTTCTTGATTTGCAGGAAAAATGCCCATCAAACAACCAGGAGTGCCCGGTTTTTGATGAAGTCCGACGTTTGAGGGAAGAGTGCAAGCGGCTGCAAGAATTAACCCAGGTGGATACACTTACCGGGCTTTTCAATTTTCGCTATCTGATGATGAGCCTTGAAGGGGAAATGGAGCGTACAAGACGTACAGGTCTTTCTACCGGTCTCATTATGAGCGATCTGGACCATTTTAAACGAATAAACGATACCCACGGCCACGAATGCGGCAATGAGGCACTTCAATGGATCGGTAAGATCTGGCATGAGAAATTACGACGCATAGACATGGCCTGTCGGTACGGAGGTGAGGAGTTTATTGTTATACTACCAGGAACCCGTTTGCCGCAGGCTATCCGGGCTGCGGAACGTTTGCGATTCGCTCTTGAAAACTCACCTGTAAAGCTTAACGGCAAACTGGTCAGACTGACAGCCAGTTTCGGAGTGGATGCGTACAGGGGGAGAAAAAAGCTCACTGTTGAGACATTTATCAAACAAACAGACCATTTTCTCCTTGAGGCGAAGGCCAGGGGGCGCAATCGCGTTTGCTATGATGAAAATAAGATAACCGTGGCAATGGAAGGGCTCACGCTTGATGAACGGGAGGCATTGTTTGCAACACGTCGCCCTGAAAGGTGAGTGAGGTAGTGCTAAAACGAATATTGTTCGGAAAGTTTGAGTTATGCCAACAAAAAAAGCCCCGGTAACTTTATGCATTACAAGCGGCAAAGGAGGTGTGGGCAAAACAAGCCTTACAGTAAATCTGGCCTTTGCTTTGGCTGAAAAAGGCGCCCGTGTGCTCATTGTGGATGGTGACCTTGGACTTGCTAATGTGGATGTGTTGCTGGGCCTGTCGGTCAAAAGAACCATCCGTGATGTGTTGGATAGTGGCGCAGACCCCCTCGAATCGGTAATATATCTGGAGCCCAACCTTGGGGTCCTTCCTGCAAGTTCCGGGGTACCTGAAATGGTTACCCTGGGGCCGGAGGATCAGAGCCGGTTGGGTAGTGTTTTGACTACAATTTCGAGCCACTTCGATTACGCCTTGATGGATACTGCCGCCGGGATAGGTCCCTCGGTGCTCTGGTTCAACAGTTTTGTTAACCACAATATAATTGTGCTCAGCCCTGACCCTGCATCACTTACCGATAGCTACGCCTTAATCAAGATTCTCTCCCGGGACCATAACCGAAAAAACTTCCACCTTGTTATCAATTTAGCTAACAGCGATGGAGAAGGGTTGCAGACCTATGAGACCCTGGAAAAAGTGGCAAAAAAATTTCTTAACCTGGATCTTCAGTATCTTGGAACTGTGCCTGATGACAAATCTGTTCACAAAGCAGTACGTGGACGGTACCTTTTCATTCAAAAGGCTCCACAAAGCAAGGCCTCTCAGGCTCTTTTTGATCTGGCGGACCGTATCAAGATGCTGAAAGAAATGACATCATAGCCCTGCTTATTGTACTGTGTAAAGACCGTGTGATCACATACATCAAATCCGTTCTGGTAAATCTCGGACCGTGGAAGAGCATCAAAAAGCAAAGCTGCTTAAAAAAATCATTGACAGTGACGGCCTTCCCTCACTTTCTCCGCTTGCCATCCAGCTGGTTGAATTTGCTGCGGACGATCAGAGCTCCGCACGGGATTTGGCCTCAATCATTGAAAAAGATCCCGGCCTGACAACGCGGCTTCTTAAATTGGTCGGCAGTGCCTTTTTTGCCCGTGTTCAGCGGATTACCTCGGTTACTCATGCTGTTACCCTCTTAGGTTTCAAAAGAGTGCGCATTATGGCCTTAAGCCTTTCGTTGCGCGATACGTTTCCCATGGGCAAGATAAAAGGCATGGATTATGATCATTTCTGGAAGACTTCTCTTTACAGGGCCCTGATTGCACAAAATCTCGCCCAATCCGCACAACCTGATGAACTGAAAGCAGAAGAGGGGTTTATCGCTGGCTTGATCCTGGAAATTGGAATGCTGATGCTTTATGCGGCCTCATCTGATGAAATAAAGCAGGCATTTCCTGGAGGCAATGTGCCCCTGGAAGAAGTCGTCTCCTGGGAGGAGGATAATTCGGGGGTCAATCACAGGGAGGTGGGGGCCCTCGTCTTCAGGCGGTGGCGCTTTCCAGAGTATCTGGTGGAGAGCCAGAAGTATTTCGGGTCAGAGGCCCTTCAGCCGGACAAGCCGATCCTGTGCAAAATCGTTGAGCTGGCAAGGAGGCTTACAGAAATCGTATTCGGTGAAACAGGGGACTTATATGATATTCAACAACAGGCTGAAAACCTCTTGAAATTAAAGAGCGAGGCGGTCAATAGAGTCCTGTCAGAGACCTTTGACAAGGTGGAAGACCTGGCAGAGCAAATGAGTATTGAGGTTGACTCACAGACCGATGTTTTAAATGTCATGGAGAAGGCAAATCAGGCCCTCGCTCGAATCAATGCCTCTATAGAGAGTTCCTTCCAGGGTCTTTTGGATCATGTGAACCAGTATGACCGATCATTGACCCGTATGTCTGAGGACATGGCACGGGACCGCAAAGACATCCTTCAAAACACCCTGGATGCAGTAGCCCACGAAATTCGCAATCCCCTCCTGGCTATCGGAGGCTTTGCCAGGAGACTGGCAGGTCAGGCCACAGAAGAAAATCGTGGCAGACAATATGCCAGGATCATTGCTCAAGAGTCTGCACGTCTTGAGAGTGTTTTAAAGGAGATGATGGAGTATTCCAGGGCGTATGAGCCCACCCTCACTGAAAAAGACCTGCTTCCAATCATAGACGTGCTACTCAACGGGCTTGATGACTTTTTTCGTGAAAAGGACATCAATGTTGTCCGGGATTTTCCTCAAGGACCAGCCCTGTTACCTTTGGAAATGGATGGTATCAGCAGGGTTTTCGATCAGATTTTTAATAACGCCATTTCCATGATCGGCCCAAACGGTGGCACGGTGACCGTATCCGTCCAACCCATGGATCAAATCAGGGAGATATTGGTCAGCATTTCCGACAATGGTCGTCACATACCAGATGATATCCGAGATGCCCTTCTCGATTCAAATCCTTCCGCTAAAACCTTCGGAGAGGGACTGGGCATGCCCATGGCGCGTAAGATAATAGAAGCTCACAATGGCCGAATCGAAATAGAAGAGCGAGCAGGTCGCGGCAATACCGTCAATATCTATCTCCCAATTTCCGAAAGAAGATAAATGTCAGACAATTTTCCCATATTGATAGCAGAAGATGACCCGGTGTCGCGAAAGCTTCTTGAAAAGGTCCTTATTAAGGCGGGAAATAAGGTCGTGTCCGTGGAGAATGGACAAAAGGCCTTAGAGCTTTTCAATGATAAATTTTTTCCCATCGTTCTGACAGACTGGATGATGCCGGAGATGGATGGCCTCGAATTATGTCGGGCAATCAGAAAAAACACCTATCCAGGGTATGTATTCATAATCCTCCTTACGGCAAAGGATTCTAAAGATGACATTATCAGGGGATTAGGAGCAGGTGCCGATGATTATTTAACCAAACCATTTAGCCATGCCGAATTAGTCGCACGCCTTAACACTGGAAAACGTGTGCTGGAACTGGAAAGATCGTTAAAGGATGCCAACGAAGAGATAAGGGTTCTATCCATAACTGACCCGCTTACCGGGACCTATAATCGCGGTTACCTGACGGAACGCCTTCCTCAGGAGATCAAGAGGGCAAGGAGATACAGTAGAGCCCTCTCCATAATCTTATGTGATATCGATCATTTCAAAAAAGTGAACGATACTTATGGGCACCTGGTAGGTGATCGGGTATTGAAAGATTTTGCCCAGTGTATCAGACACTCGATCCGTCAGGATGTGGATTGGACGGCCCGGTACGGTGGCGAAGAATTCCTGATTGTGCTTCCCGAGACAGATGTCAACGGGGCCTCCGTAATGGCGGAAAGACTTAAAAGCGAATTATCCCAAAGGGTCACTGAGACGCAGGGGAAGAAAATATCCATCACAGCCAGTTTTGGAGTAGCCGGTTTTGGCCCTGACACCCCTGATGAAATGATCTCGCCTGAAGCCATGATCAGCAAGGCGGACAAATACCTTTATCAGGCAAAGCGGGAGGGGAGAAACAGGGCCATGGAAGGGCCGTTAGATTAAATGAGCATTGCACAATCAGGGTCAAAGACAGCAGGAGTTGATTCCATGAAAAAAAATGTGCTGGTCGTGGATAACAATCCGGTAATCTTGAAGTTTATGACCAATTTGCTTGAAAAGAAGGGCTGTCAGGTTCAAGTAGCAGAAGACGGTCTTACTGCCCTTGACATTTTGGAATCATATGTTCCGGACGTCATATTTGTTGACCTGGTAATGCCTAATATAAGTGGAGACAAATTGTGCCGGATTATTCGCAAGATGCCGGAGTTGAAAGGCGTCTACCTTGTTATTCTTTCAGCAATTTCTGCCGAGGAAGAGGTGGATATTATTGAATTCGGCGCCAACGCCTGTATTGCCAAGGGGCCATTTAATAAAATGGCGCAACACATTCTTTTTACCATGGGTCAGTCGGCACAGAGGGCGGAAGATGGCCTGCCAGGCAAAATACTGGGGATTGAGGATGTCAATCCGCGGGCAATTACAAAAGAGTTACTATCTTCTAAAAAGCATCTGGAAGCTATCTTGAAGAATATGTCTGAAGGCATTCTAGAGCTTACACTGGAACAAAAGATAATATATGCCAATCCTGCCGCCATTTCCCTCGTTGGCATTCCTGAGGAAAAGCTGTTAGCTTCAAGTTTCATAGAGCTTTTTTCAAGGAATGATCGTGAAGGAATCAAGAACCTGCTGGAGTTCAGAGGTCAGTCGCTTAAAAATATTACCGAGGACTCACCGGTGATATTAAACGGCAAAGAGGTTTCGTTGAGCCTCATGTCTTTTAAAGATGAAGAGCGTCATTCCATTGTTGTCATTGTGAGTGATGTTAGTGAGCGAAGGCGAATGCAGGCCCAGCTCCAGGAAGCTCAGAAAATGGAGGCCATCGGCACGCTGGCAGGGGGTATTGCCCATGATTTTAACAATCTGCTTATGGGCATTCAAGGCAATGTATCTTTGATGCTCCTGGACGTTGATTCAACGCATCCACACAAACAAAGACTGATTACCATTGAAAAACTTATCCAGGGCGGATCAAAGCTGACGACACAGATTCTGGGGTATACCAGGGAAGGAAAATATGAAGTCAGGGCCATTGACCTGAACCAAATAGTAGAAGAAACAGCTGAAACCTTTGGAAGGGCCAAAAAGGACATTACGGTTCATCGCGACCTTGCTGGGGACTTGCTGACGGTTGAGGCAGACCAGGGGCAGATAGAGCAGGTCCTTTTGAGCCTGTACGTGAATTCATGGCAAGCAATGCCTGGCGGCGGGAATATTTTCTTGAAGACAATGAGTACCTCCGACAAGGATATGAAGTACAAAATGTATAAACCCAAGCCGGGCAACTACGTCCTTTTCACTATAACCGATACAGGGACGGGCATGGACAAAAAGACCCGGGGACGCATTTTTGATCCATTCTTTACAACCAGAGGGATGGGAAGGGGCACGGGTCTTGGTTTAGCCGCTGTTTACGGTATAATAAAAGGGCATGGCGGGTACATTGATGTTGATTCAGAGAAGGGATCTGGGACAACTTTCAGCATTTATCTGCCTGCTTCAGAAAAACAGGCCGCAAAAAAAGAGGAACCGGCTGAGGAGGTCTTAAAGGGGACAGAAACGGTTCTTTTTGTGGATGATGAGGGTATGATTATTGATGTTGGCCGGGAGATTCTGAAAACATTGGGCTACCAGGTCTTATTGGCCAGGGGTGGAAAAGAGGCAATTGAGGTCTATAAGGCGAACAAAGACAGGATTGATATGGTCATCCTGGATATGATCATGCCAGATATGGGTGGCGGGGAAACCTATGACCTTCTAAAGAAAATCAACCCTCAAATAAAGGTTCTTCTTTCCAGCGGGTACAGTTTAGAAGGGCAGGCACAGGAAATCATGGAACGTGGCTGTAATGGGTTTATTCAGAAACCCTTTGACGTGAAACAGCTATCCGCCAAAATAAGAAAAATCCTCAAGAAAAAATAGAGGTATATCTTTATTGACAATCATACAAATACATTAATACTGGCCGGTTCATCGAGGCCATCTTTTAGATAATCTCTGACCAGGTCCAGCATCACACTGATCTTAAATGGTTTTGAAAGGGTAGGGTATCCGTATTTCAAGATTTCTTCATCAAGTTTCCGTTTCAGTCTGTTGATCCCAAAAAAGCCGCTGATAAAAATTACTTTGACTTGAGAATTCGTGTCTCTAATCTTCCTTATAAGCTCCAGTCCGCTCATCTTTGGCATTACCACGTCTGTGATGACCAGGTCCGGCTCAAATTTGCAGTAAACCTGAAAACCACTGTCTCCATTCACCGCAACCCTTACATCATAGCCTTCCATTAAAAAAACGTCCCTGAATATCTCCTGTAATCCGAACTCGTCTTCAACAACCAGAATTTTCTTTTTTCTCTTATTGTGTTTCTTGATTCCCCTTTTGATCACTTCTACGAGTTCTTCATCTTTCATATTGCTAATGAGTCGGCTAACCCTGTTCAGCCTTTGCTGGATCATTTTTGCTTTTACCATATTCTTCGGATTCAGGTCAGGATGATAAACCTTGCTTAAGAGCCTGTAACTGGACCTTATATAGGACAGTACCGCCCTGTCGCCCAGCTCAGAATAAATCTCTCTCGCCTTATCAAGTAGACCGAGATAAATAAGCTCTTTTTCCAGATCAATGTTATTTTTCAATGTGTATTATTCCCTGGGCGTCTTAATGGGTGAACATTTATAATAAAACAACTCTTAAGCGAAGATCATGCCAATATATGCATACAAAGGATATTTCAAAGCTTGCATATAGTTAGCACACTGCCGCGCTGAAAATGGAGGATGTGTGTAAAGAAATACCACTCCTTTTAGATGACTCTATTCCATTTATTGGCAGTTTTTTGCCCTATTCAGCATCCTGCATTGGCAAGGTCTAAAGGTAATAATTAGAATTGCTGGCACGATCCTTCGAAGTGTGATTTGGCTGTCAGGTGGCATGATAGTTGCTGCTGTACACAGAATGGAGGATTGACTCTTCAGTTAAGAATAAGTAAAATGCACTCGCAAGCCACCAAGCATTCATAATATGGCAGTTAATAGGCCATGAGCATTCCTTGAAAAGGAGGTAACCGATGAGAAAATCAAATATTCTTGCTGGCCTTGCTCTTCTCTTCGTGGTGTTCTTTATGACTTTACCTGTTTATGGGGAAGTGTGCAGCACGGACACTGATGGCGACGGCTGGGCTGACGTATACGAAATAAAACTCGGCAGTGATCCAGATAACCCTGGAAGCATACCGGTTTCTCTTGATGATCCTGACCAGGATGGTCTAAAAAACGTGGAGGAACGGGATGCAGGCACAGACCCCATGGATCCGGATACCGACAATGATCGCTTGTCCGATGCCCAGGAAGTCCGCAGCCGAATTACCGACCCCACTTGTGCGGATACTGATAGAGACGGTTTAAATGACTTTGACGAGGTACGCGCCGGAACAGATCCTACCCATCCTGACACGGATGGAGACGGATGGTTGGATGGTGCTGAGAAGGCGGCTGGTTCAGACCCGCTGAGTCAAGTCTCGACACCGATAAATCCGTGAGAAAAAGGGGCGCATGCATTTTAATAGCCTTTTGCCCTAATTTCTGATATATCCAATCACACCCAATATATGCTGCTATGCCCTGGAGCGGGGAAACAATTGTTTTATTCTCATGCCTTCTCCATTCAGAATCCACAAATTAGTGGTTCAGATTTGTGGTAAACCTACAACCCCTGAATCCCGCTTTCAGTCCCGCTTTTAGCGGGAAACCCGTGAACGCTTACAATTTCTTTTAAAAGGCACCTAAAAAATACACAAAATGGCCAAACAGGAAACAAAAGGAAAAGTAATTCTGAAGAAGAACCCACCGAAAGGAAAAACCTACTCAGCGGAACCCAAGTCCGGGCCGTTTAGTCCTGATAAAAAAAGCCGTTACACTCACAGGCGTTCCTCTCGGAAAAAAGGAAGGGAAAACATCAGTATCGAGGATGCGCCGGCAGAATCCACGGGCGCGGCACTGGAAGATAACTGGGCTGTTTCACAGTTCAAGATCCCGCCGGCCGAAGGTAAGACCCGGTTTCACGATTTCGATCTACCAAACCCGCTGATTCATGCTATCTACGACCTCGGCTTCGAGTACTGTACACCAATCCAGGCTGAAATCCTTCCCAGCAGCCTGTCCGGCAAGGATGCAAGCGGCAGAGCCCAGACTGGTACGGGAAAGACGGCTGCCTTCCTGATCACCGTCATCACCCGGATATTATACAACCCCATCCAGGGAAAACGAAAACCTGGCACGCCCCGGATCCTGATCCTTGCCCCTACCCGGGAACTGGTGCTCCAGATTTCCGAGGAAGCTCGCCAGCTCTCCAGGTACTGTTCCATGAAAATCGTTTCCGTGTTCGGCGGTATGGATTACGTTAAGCAGAGAAATCAACTGGCCGTCGGTCCGGTCGATATTATTGTAGCAACGCCCGGAAGGCTGCTCGATTTTCAGCGGCGCCACGACATTACCCTGAAAAAGATCGAAGTGCTAGTCATCGACGAGTCTGACCGGATGCTCGACATGGGTTTCATCCCGGATGTCCGAAAGATCATCTACAGCACACCGGCAAAAGACAAGCGCCAAACGCTACTCTTTGGCGCAACCCTGACCGGGCAGATCACTCGCCTCGCCTCCCAATGGACCACTAACCCTGTAACCGTCGAGATCGAACCGGAACAGGTCGCGGTCGAGACTGTGGAGCAGATCGTTTACATTGTGACTGCCAGCGAAAAATTTGCACTGCTGTTCAACATAATCGACCAGCAGAATCTGGAACGAGTTCTGGTTTTCTGCAACAGGCGCGACGAAGTGAGACGGCTCGCAGAGATGCTGACCCGCCACGGGATCAACTGCTCCGTGCTCTCCGGTGAAGTTCCTCAGAAAAAACGGATTCGCCGTCTTGAGGAATTCAAGACCGGAAAGATCCGGGTTCTGGTCGCAACGGATGTGGCTGGACGCGGCATCCACATCGAGGGCATGGATCATGTCATCAATTTTACGCTGCCTCATGATCCGGAAGATTATGTGCATCGGATCGGGCGCACTGGCCGGGCTGGCGCCGCCGGCACCTCGGTCAGCTTCGCTGATGAGAAGGACGCATTCTACATCCCCCCCATAGAGGAGTTCATCGACCGCAAGCTGAGCTGTATCGAGCCGAAGGAAAATTGGCTCACCATGCCAAAGCCCGTCTTTGCAAGGAAAAGACGCAGGTCCCGCCGCAGAAGATAAGCTACAATATAGTCCATATGGGAAAGGCCCCAATCTTTTTGTGGAAAAAGAGGAATGGGGAAAAGAGGGCCAATCCACTATGTAAGGAGGAACATCCTTCAAAATTTCAATATTCAACTCAATCGATACATCAAAAAGCTTGATACCTTTCCATGATCCTCATTTACGAACTGCCATGATATATCAACGATATCTCCACCTGTCCAAAATCAATAGAAGGCTTTGCGTTTACGAGTCGTATGGATAAAGGTTGCTCTCTTTGTCCAGCAGATCG
>JAUUWD010000166.1 GCA_030589225.1 Desulfobacteraceae bacterium
ACCTCACCCGTCTCCGTGTCAACTTCAACCTCGGCAAAATTGGCGCCGTAATATCCCGGCATGGCAGGCGCTACTCCCGAGGCAGTCCCAATTACCTGTTCACAAACAGACATATCTTCGATCTGAACCTTCCTCATAAGATTGCCAAGACCGACACTGGTGGCCGGATTTTTCATGTTAAAAATTACGCCGTCCTTTATTTCCAGTTGATTCTCGTCCACACCGAGTTCCTTAGACGCAAACAAGAAAAGTTTCTTTTTGGCATCTGCAGCCGCCTTTTTCACTGCAAGTCCGCCGCAATATGTCTGTCGGCTGCCGTGAGTCCCTCCGTCTAAAGGCGTTGTGTCAGTATCGGTATCGGACACGGATATACGCTCAAAACCTATACCTAATTCCTCGGCAGCGATCTGAGCCAGAACTGTTCTATTGCCCTGACCGTCGTCGGCCGCGGCTGTTACCAGATTAACGGAACCATCCGCATTGATCATAACGGTCGCGGAGGCCGGGTCTGGCAACCCTTTAGCCGCACCGGTGCCGTGAAGCATGATAGCCACCCCGACCCCTCTCTTCTTTGTCCCTTCACCATTGCCTCTGGCCCTCTTCTCCTTCCAGGCAAACGAGCCGGCCCCCTTTTCAAGGCATTCCTTCAGGCCGTTACTCCGGATTTCATCATTAAACACCGGGTCTATTTCACCCAGGCCACGATAGTTTTTAAGCCTGAACTCCACAGGGTCCATACCGAGTTTGTCTGCTATCATGTCCATCTGTGATTCCTGGGCAAAGTTCATCTGCGGGTTTCCATAGCCTCTAAAGGCCCCGGCTAAAGATTTGTTTGTATAAACAGCGGTTGCATCAAAATCTACGTTTGGACATCTATATAGTCCCACACCTGTTGACAGGCAATCAGCAATAACACCAATGTAATGCGTACCGTATCCCCCTGCATCCGCAACGATTTTTATGCTGTTGGCACACAAGATCCCGTCTCTGGTTATGCCTGTCTTCATGTCAATGACCATCGGGTGCCGCGTCTCCGTTGCCGTGAAGTCCTCCTCCCTGGTAAATGACATCCTCACCGGCCTGCCTGTCTTCCTGGATAAATAACAGCACATGACTTCCAGCCCATGGATCAGGCCGCACCTGCCACCGAACGCGCCTCCTGTATATGGCTTGATTATTCTAATCCTGTTATTTGGCACCCCGAGCGCCCCGGCAAGATACATCTGGCTCCAGTGGGGAAGCTGCGTGGACGAATAAACAGTAAATTTTCCACCTGGGGCAAAGTCGGCTATACAGGTGCCTATAGGCTCAAGAGATGCATGCTTCTGTTTTGACGTGACATATCTATTCTCAATTATAATGTCGGCATCCATAAAACCCTGCTCAATATCACCAAACTGTTTGGCCACATGAAAGGCTATGTTGCCCCTTTCGTGGATCTTGACATTAGTTTTCTTTATGGCCTCAAACGGGTCAAACAGGGCCGGCAACTGCTCATATTCCACGTGGATCAGCGACAGGGCCTCTGAAACAGTCTCTTCATCATCGGCGGCCACAGCCAGAACCGGATCCCCTATGAACCTGACTACATTATCGCGGATGAACATTTGCTTCTTTTTCTTTTCGGTCCGGAGAAAAAACCAGTACTGGACAACCTTTGGAACCTCTTCTATTGTGGCTATGGCCCTAACGCCGGGAAGGCTTTTTACCTTAGTAATATCAATGTTAGTCACTCTGGCATGGGGATGCGGGCTGCGGAGGAGTTTGGCATGCAGCATGCCGTCCATCTTCAAATCTGTGGCATATTTGGCGCGGCCTGTAACCTTATCAATAGCGTCAATCCGTTTAAGGCTCTTGCCTACTACTGATAGTTTATCACTCATGTTGCGCCTTCCTTATAGTTCTGGCTGCCTCAAGGACTGCCTTCACCTGCCTGTCATACCCTGTGCACCGGCAAAGATTGCCGGAGAGTCCTTTCCTTACCGCATCCTCAGACGGATTTGGGTTATGGTCAAGTATCGCTTTTGAGGCCATGATCATGCCTGGCGTGCAATAGCCGCATTGTACCGCGGCATGCTTCACAAATGCTTCCTGTAAAGGATGCAGTTCATCAGGCCTTTTTTGCAAACCTTCAATAGTTTGTATCTCCTTACCGTCCGTCTGGACAGCTAACGTCAGGCAGGATAATATGGCCCAGCCATTGATATTGACAGTACATGCGCCACATTCGCCACTACCACAGCCCATTTTCGTCCCAGTCAATCCAAGCCTGTTTCGCAGAACATCGAGAAGTGTCTCGTACGGCTCAACAGCCAGTTGGTACCGCCTGCCGTTTACGCTTATATTGAGGTTTATTTTTGCCATGTCCCGCACCTCCTGACACAATCTTCAAGGGCCCTTTTGACAAGTATTGGAACCATTTTCTTCCTATATCCAGCAGAGGCACGGACATCATCAATGGGTTTTGATTCTCCGGCAGCGGCCTCAGCAGATTCTTGAATAAGTTCAGCATCAAGCCTTTTTCCGATGAGAAACTTTTCAGCCTTCTTTGCATAGACGGGTTTTTTGGCTACTGCGCCCAAGGCTATCCTGACATCTTCACAATGGTCTTTTGAGCAGGTCAACCTGGCGGCAACATTGACTATTGCTATGTCAACGGAAGTTTGGTGATGCCTTAACTTTATAAATGATGCGCCGGTGGTTCTGGTAACAAGCGGTATATGTATTTCAACCAATAGTTCATCTTCTTTTAGTGTTGTTTTATTGACGTCTTCAAAGATGTCACTTATGGGTAATATTCTGCTTTCACCCTGGCCGGCTACTTTCGCGGTTGAGTCAAGAACCATTAGGGCTAATGAGAGGTCGGCCGCCGGGGAGGCATTACAGATATTGCCTCCAATTGTAGCCATATTCCGTACTGCCGGTGTTGCCATTACACCTGCCGCCTCTGATAGCACAACGTAAGGTCCTGATGAGAGGATCTCTGAACTTTCGATCACGTCAACGGTTGTTGCGGCGCCTATCTTTATTCCATCATCATCTTTCCTTATATAGTTCAAATCGAGGTTAGCAACATCGATCAGACATTCTACTTCCGGGGGTTTAGTAACAAGAAGGTCTGTTCCACCGGCAATAAGTTTAGCTTTTTTGCCAAAATTTGAAAGAAGCTGTGCGGCCTCACTCAAGTTATTAGGGCGATGATATTCGCTGGGTCGAAAAAAAGCGGTCAATTGCCACCACCAAAGAACAGTTTACAATATTAAGCTAATCTCCCGCTGCAAGCGGAATTAATCCTGTCAAAAATAGACAGCTAAACTCCTATCCACTAACGCGGCAGAGCAGGGAATTCCGAAATCTAATCATCCCTGTTATCAAATACCCGTTTGGTCTTTCTCTCAGATCTCGGCAGAGACCCGTAATCTACTATCTCTATGTTTCCACTCACCAGTATTTGCTTCTTGATCTCTTCACCTATCTTTTTGCTAAGTTCCTCATCCTGACTGCTGTCAATGCCCTGGTCGCGCTCCACTTTTACGGCCATATAGTCTTTTCCGTCAGCCTTCCTGTCCAGTATAATCTGGTACTCACTCCCAATCCCTTCGATCCCTGATAAGACGTGGTCAATCTGTCCCGGATAAATATTTACAGCGCGAAAGATGATCATGTCATCAGATCGACCCAGGAGCCGATCGTGCCGGGGTAAGATAGATCCACACGGGCACTGCCCGGGGATCAATCGGGTCAGGTCCCTTGTACGGTATCGGATCAGAGGGGCCGCTTCCTTTTTCAAGGTAGTTACCACCATTTCCCCTATCTCTCCTTCAGGCACTGGTTTTAAGGTATCGGGATCCAGGATTTCCAGGATATAATAATCGGCCCAGTAATGGATTCCCGTATGGTGGACACAGTCTAATCCGGTTCCGGGACCGTAAAGCTCAGTCATGCCTGGTATGTCGAATAAATGCTCGATATCTAAAAGATCGTCAATCTGTTTTCTCATGGAATCACTGGATCGCTCGGACCCAAAGATCATTTTCTTTAGATTTATCTTATCCCTTATATTTCTTTTTTCTACCTCCTCTGCCATAAGAAGACCCATAGAGGCAGTGCAGCAAAGGACAGTTGATTGAAAATCAACTAAAAACATACACTGCATGTCAATATTGCCTGGCCCGGCAGGAATGGCCATGGCACCAAATCGCTCGCAGCCCAGTTGAAAGCCAACACCGGCAGTCCATACCCCGTATCCAACCGCAATCTGCACCCGATCTTCTTTAGTTAAAGAAGCCATCTCATAACACCTGGCAAAGAAATCTCCCCAGTCATCAATGTCCTTCTGCGTATAGCAAAGTACCTTTCTTTTGCCAGTTGTGCCGGATGAGGCATGAATACGGACAATATCTTTAAAGGGGACTGCCCTCAATGGGAAAGGATAACCTTCCTGCAAGTCCTTAGCTGCTGTAAATGGTAGTCTTTTAATATCATCTAAGGAGCGAATGTCATCAGGTTTTACACCAGCTTCATCAAGGCTTTTTCTGTAGAAATCGGAACCTTGATAGACATGGTTTACTGTCCATCTTAAGCCTTTAAGCTGTAGATCCCTTAATTCCTCTTCTGTCTTAATGGCGGGCATAAAGCTCTTTGCCATAATATTTTTTACCTCTTTTAAAGACTAATGTAACAATCCTGGTATAAATAAAACAATTTGAGGAAAAATTATTATAATAATTATAGAGACAATACAGGCCGTTAAAAAAAAGCTTACACTTTTGAAAATAGTTCCAATTTCTATTTCTGGGGCCAATGCCTTGACTACGTATATATTGACGCCTACAGGCGGAGTTATTGCTCCCATTGTTGTCACCATAGTTAGGATTATAGAGTACCATACTGGATCGAAACCAAGAGCAATTCCCAGTGGAAAGAAGATAGGTATAGTAAGCACCAGAAAACCCAGGGCATCCATAACACATCCACCTATTAAATATATCAACAATATGAATGCCAGAATGACATAAGGCGACACTGGAAGTGCAGCAGCAAAATCTGCTACTATAAACGTAATT
>JAUUWD010000335.1 GCA_030589225.1 Desulfobacteraceae bacterium
CTCGCCCATGATCGCCACGCCCACATTGTCCTCCTCCAGATTGAGGACGAGGCCCATGATCCCATGGGGAAACTCAAGAAGCTCCATGGACATGGCCTTTTCCACACCATACACCCTGGCAATCCCGTCCCCAACCGACAAGATGGTCCCTGTTTCACTCACATCCACCTTCTTGTCATAGTCCTTGATCTGGCCCTTGATAATGTCGCTGATCTCTTCGGCTCTAATTTCCATCAGATATTCTCACTCCTTTGCAAAGATTCTTTTAAACTCATAAGCTGAGTTCTTACGCTTCCATCCAACACCAAATCCCCGATCCTGGTCACCGCGCCACCGATCAAGGCCGGGTCAACACCGACTTCCATCCTTACCTTTTTGCCTGTCCTTTTAGACAGGGCAGCCTGGATTTTTTCAATGCTTTCTTTCGGGAGTTCTACGGCTGATACAAAATCAGCTCGGACAATATTGGCGAGTTCGTCCGTCAGTTTCTCATAAAAGGTACATATATCCTTCAGATATTGTATCCTGCCCTTGTCAAAGCACAGGAAAAGGAAGGACGACATGACCTTGGAGAGACCTAAACGCTTTACCACCAATTTTAAGACCTTTTTCCGGCTTTCAGCATCATACAACGGGTTGGAGACCGCTTGGTCCAGCTCCTTTTGTTCTGATAGGAGTTTTACCACACCTCCCAGCTCTTGTTTGTACTTCTCGGCCTGGCCGTCTTCCCTGCCAATGGTCAACAGGGCCTTGGCATATCGCCTGGCGATCCTGAGGCCTATCACTGGGCTACCACCACCTTTGTCAAGTATTCGTCAATAAGACGTGTCTGGTCTTTCGGTTTAATATCTTTTTTGATCAATTTTTTTGCCATGGCCACGGCCTCCTCGGCCATCTCTGCCTTCAACTGTTGCTTGGCCTTGTGAAATTCGTGCTCAATGTTCTTTTTGGCCTGTTCCTGAAGTTTTTCAGCCGCGGCCCCGGCCTCCTCAATGATATTCGCCTTTGCTGCTTCGCCTTCCCGTATATATTCGGCCACGATTTTTTCCACTTCCTTGTCCAGGAGGCTTAGCTTTTCCTTGTATCCCGCAAGCTGTTTTTCCGCGTCCCGCTTCTGTGCTTCCAGGCCATCCAGCTCGTCCTTGATGCCCTGGCGCCGGGATGCAAGGGCCTTGGGAAGCGGTTTCCTTAAAAGAAAAATCAGTATGCCAGCAAGGAGTGCAAAGTTCATGATGCGCCAAATAAGGTCCTTGCCTTTGTCCAGCCCACCTTCAGCCTCGTGTTCCCCTCCTTCAGAGGAAGCCCAGACCGATCCAAAAGCAAAGAGGACCGAAACAACCATCAAAAGGCTGACAACATATCGTGCCTTTCCCGTCCTGACAAACCCCTTCATGACACTGCCCTCCCCAATATCTTTTCAGCAATCGCCGCAGAAAAGACCTTTATCTCTTTCTCCAGCCCGCGCCTTGCATCCTCGGCATCTTTTGCAATCTGAGAGCGTACAGTCTCTAATTCTGCTTGGGCCTTCTGGTTGATTTCACTGATGAGCCGCTTTTCCTCTTCCTGGCCGGTTTGCTTCAGGGCCTCTTTCTCCTGAACGCCTTGCTGCCTCGCCTCAGAGATCTTTGCTTGAAAAGTCTCGTCGGTTTCGGAAGCATCCCGTTGAAGGCCCTCAATACCCTCCTTGTAGCCCTGGATCTTTTTCTTTCTTTCTATGAGTATTTTACGGATAGGTTTATACAGGATGGCGTTCAGGATGAAGATCAAAGCGATGAAGTTTGCCATCTGGATGAAGAAAGTATAATCAACACTGATCATGACGAACTCCTATTCTAATCTTGTCTGTTTAGGCAACTGTAACTGTAAAGGAAATTGGGACAACATGCCCACCCAAAAAAACTGCCTGCCTATATCACCAATACGGACACATTGTCAAAGGTTTTTTTTCTTTATTTGTTCATTTATGTCTGCCATTCAGCCAAATTGATGGTCTTGCTGGTTGCATCATCTTTGGGTTCCATGCTGCAGTTGCCATGGAAAACCACCCCGGCATCAATAATTACCACGGGAGCACTGAGGTCACCGAACACGCGGGCTGGTTGATGCAACTCAATGCGGTTTGTGGCACGGATGTTCCCACTAACCTCCCCCCACACCACAACTGTCTTCACCAAGATATCCGCATGGACAACCGCTTTTTCTCCTACAACCATCACCCCTTCTTTGCTCTCTATGCTCCCCGTGAAATGGCCATCAAGTCGCACGGTCCCCTCAAATACGAGTTTCCCTTCCAGAGTGGTTTCCAGCCCTAAAAACGTCTGTATCCCCTTTTTTGATTTCTTCATAAAGGAATCACTCCCTGACAACTTCGCAAAAAGTCATCAAACGGACGGCACAGTAAAAAGCTCCAGATGCAAGGCGCGCGAATCTTGAGGAATGAGGCGTACTTATCGTACGTCGCAATGACGAAAGATGAAGCGCAACGCCGCAGATGGACTTTTTACGAAGCCGTCACTCCTTAAACAAAAACCTGCGCATACTAATGTTCAATAAGATTCCTATAGCACCCATAGTAACCAGCATCGAGGACCCCCCGTAACTAATTAGTGGTAAGGGAACACCAACCACAGGAAGCAACGCCACCGCCATTGCCAGGTTAATAAAGGCCTGCCAAAATATCATGCTGGTAAGACCAACAGCCAAAATGGTACCAAAGGGCTCCTTGGAACGTACCGCTACGCTCAGACCCCATATTAACACCAACACATACAGCGAGATGACCACAGCCGCCCCCAAAAAACCCCACTCCTCAGCCAACACTGAAAAAATGAAGTCCGTATGTTGTTCAGGGAGAAAAGAGAGGGCGTTC
>JAUUWD010000198.1 GCA_030589225.1 Desulfobacteraceae bacterium
CGATGTCTTTTGTGGTAATCTGGGCATCCTGCATGCATTCTTTGAATCCCTCGAATGCCAGTTCTCTGATGGAGCCGGGATATCCCCGTACAAAGGCGCTTTGTCCGACCCCTATGATTCCTACCTTTCCCATAAGTGACCTCCTGAAAAATTTGTGTTATATTGAGCGTAAGTTCAGATCTCGTTAAGTGGTTAAGTAGTGTCTGAACGAAAACTATGGGTTTTTTCCAAGATCAAGGAAGACGAAAATTATAACCACCCCGCTTAAATACAGCGGGACAGGCATCCATACATTGAGTATTTCGAGGATTATAATTTGAGCCTGACGTCCCGCTATTAGCGGGAGGAAAAATAACAGTTTTCGGTCGGGCACTAAGTAGTTAAAATGATCATATCTATTATTTACTTAAAAATTGGACATTCGGTGTTTGAAAAGTTATAACATCTGGAAATAATAGTAATTATTTTCCTACTCAACCACTTAACCACTCAACTACTCAACGAGGTCTAAACTTGCTTCTATTGCATCCAAACGGATCAAAAGTATAAGGAAAGAATAATAAGGGGTCAAGAGAAAAGGAGCAATAGATTTTGTGTTTTTTTTGTTGAATCTTGAGGTATTTTGATATACAATACTGCAAAATAGGTGTAAGAAGGCTCTTGAAAATTTCTTTAATGAAGATTCTTGTCAGACGGGCGAAGTATAGCAAAGGTCCTCAGTTTTACAGCAATAGCAGGCCTGGATGAAAAGCAAGATTATATATAACGTAGCCGATGAAGAGTCCTATCATGATGGCCAGATTATCTTCCAAGAGGGTAGTTCAGGGGACTGGATCTATGTTATTCTTTCCGGTGCCGTGGAAATCTCCAAGAAGGTTCAAGGTCAGAAGCATATTATCGCTATATTGAAAGAGGGCGAGGTCTTTGGGGAACTCGGATTTATAGGAGTGACAAAGCGAACTGCCACGGCCCGGGCAATTGGGCAGACAACGGTCGGTATTATTGACCGGGAATTTCTTGAAAAGGAGTACAACCAGCTTTCCGGCCAGTTCAGGAGTATTGTTGAAGTAATAACCCTCAGGTTCAAAGAGATGCTCGACAAGAGCTGTGCCACTACCAAGCGGACAGCGCCACGGATTGAGAGGGTTTTGTCTCTGGTATTCAAAGATCGTGAAGCCTTCTTTCGAGCTTACACCGGCAATGTGAGTGCCGGAGGTCTTTTTATAAAAACAGAAAACCCCCTGATTATCGGGGATCAGCTCTCAATCAAATTGCAGCTCCCTGGCATGTCTGATCCCTTACAAATCAAATGCGAAGTGGCCTGGGCTCGAACAAAACAACAGAGTCAACCGGGCCGACCATCAGGAATGGGGGTTAAGTTCACTCAAATTTCAAATAGGGATCACCGGATCTTGAAACAATACCTCTCAAGTATCAAGGAGGACCTATGAGGTGATATAGCATAAGCGCTAAGTTATTTTGTAAACATTCACAGGTTGCATTTATGCCATACGGGGTTGTTTTGAAAGATAAACGTCGAACATCGAACATCGAACGTCCAACATCGAATTAAAAAACAAACATCCAATACCAAACATCCAACCACGCCAAGGCGTGGTTTCATTTCAGCCGTTCTTATACTTGTAACGAAAATCTTAATTAATTCTTCTGTTTCCTTTAAAATATCATTTAGTTGTTCAGGTTTTAAACTATGTTTCTTCATGTTCTTCCATTCAATATTCGATGTTGGGCGTTCGATGTTCGATGTTCATTTTTTTCAGTCTGTCCTGTGCAAAAACAACTTAGCGCTTATGAGGTGATATAGGTGGGGTGATGTCTCATCTTGTCATGGCATCGTATACAAGGTCCAGCGCCCTCTGAATTCCGGCTGTCGGGATGATACTACAGCCCTTAGCGGGCCGGATATGCCACAGCTTTTCCTTTCTGACAATTTCAATCCAGAAATCCTGTACCAGGTTGTCCTCCCCAACTACAGATCTTACCATCCCCTTTTGCTGTTTTGGGTCGTATAAGGTTTCCTTAAACTCCACCATTATCTGGCCCCGTCTTTTGGGGAGATCAAAGCGCTCCGGGTCAAAATGGTCCACACGATATGTTATCAAACTCATATCCTCCTTTAACGGGATTTTAATGTGCTGGCGTTTGGTCAGCCTCAGTTCATAGAATTTTTCCTGTCCCGAGGCATACCATTTCCGTTCATACTTTGTTGAAAACCTGGGAGATACCATTTTTGAGCGGGCTTCAAATCCAGTACCGGAAAGCTGAGATAATATCCATTCAAGGTAAGACCGTGAATCTGTAACAATCAATACCTCACCGTCATCCGCAATCCGGCTGTTTATGAGCTTTAGAAAGGCGTGTGAAAACAGGCGAAATTTAACGTGTCTTTTTTTTGGCCATGGACATGGAAAAAGAGAGCAGGCGCTTCGCAACGACTTTTCCAAAAAAACCCTTTCAAGGGCAACCCATACGTCTGCCTGCATAACCCTGACATTTTTCACACCTGCCAGGGCAATCTTTCTGAGTGCGCGCCGGATAAAAACCCATCCCAGTTCAATACCCAAAAAGTCTTTCTCAGGATGTGCCTGGGCCTGTTGGACCAGGAAATCTCCAAGACCAAAACCTATCTCAACCTCAAGTTCGGCCGAGCGCCCGAATTTCTTGGGCCATTCAACGGGGTGCTTTTCTTTCATCCAGGGAATGAAAGGATTGAGAGAAAGATAGGGCGATTTCATTTTTTATGTTTATAATTCCTGTATTTCTTGATAAGAGAGCCTATCATAAACAAAAATGGCGTAATGGAAAGGAGAAAGATATGGTATCTAAGAGCTTTGAATCAAGAGAAAATCAAAAGGAGTATTGGGGAAGCAAGCTGAATCAGCGCTTGTCGTTTTTGACTGAAAAGGGTTTTGAGCCCGGCAAAATTGCTAAAGACGTCACTGTCCGGAAATTACGGGCAAAATTAAGGGAAACAGGAAGCAGGCTGAAGACAATTGCCAGCAAGGAAAAGAAGGTGAAGGAAATGGCCAGAATCAAAGCTGAAAAGGCGGCCGCTCCTAAGGAAGAAAAGGGAAAAAAGAAAAAAGAGGCTGGAAAGACCCCTGAGAAGAGTAAACGACAGCAGAAAAAAGGCAAAAAACAGGCGAGTAAGAGCAAGGAGTAGAGCCACGGTAATTGACTTTTGATATCCCCGACTTAATTTATCCGCTAAAGTGGTCGTTCCACACAAGATTTTCCGGAGGACTAAGATAAACTATGGAATGCGCTGTTGAAAGTGAAGGAATGCATTACGAGGGGAACTGTATCAGGCCGCCCAGTGAGGCATATAGTATCCTGCTTCAGGTGACTGTGGGTTGTTCCCACAATAAGTGTACATTTTGCGGCACTTACACGGGCAAGAGATTCAAAATCAAGGAAGACCGCATTATTCTAAGTGATATCCTGTTCGCCTCCAAGTACATGAAACGCCAGGACAGGGTGTTTCTTATGGACGGAGATGCCCTGATCATACCACAGCAAAGGTTAATGTGGGTTCTTGACCGCATCCGTGAGCATCTCCCCTGGGTTAGAAGGGTTGGGGCCTATGCGAACGCCAAGAGCATCAAGATGAAATCCCCGGAGGAATTGATCCAGTTGAGGAAAAACAGGCTCGGCATTCTCTACCTTGGCGTGGAAACCGGGGATGCAGAGCTACTCAAGGGAATCCGTAAAGGAACCAGCGCTGAACACCTCATCAATATGGGAAGAAAGGTAAGGGATGCCGGCATCAAGCTTTCAGTGACGGTTTTGCTCGGTATTGCCGGAAGGGAGAGATCACTTGAACACGCCAGGGCAACCGGCGAGCTCCTGAGCGCCATGGATCCTAATTATGTGGGGGCTCTTACGGTGATGTTGATACCAGGTACCCCTCTTCATGAGGATTTCACGAGTGGCAAGTTTGAGCTGCCGGACGAAAGGGGGTTCTTGTTGGAATTGAGGGAAATGATTGCGCACACCAACTTGAGCAGGGGCCTGTTTTTTTCAAACCATGCCTCAAACTATCTTCCAGTAAAAGCCAGGCTGCCAAAAGGCAAACAACAAGCCCTCGATCAGATAGACGGCGCCCTCAGAGGTGAAATAGATCTTAGACCCGAATGGATGAGAGCGCTCTAAGCTCCCATAAGCGCTAAGCTCCCCCCTTGGCGTTCTCCAGCATAGTATAGATGTCTTCGGGGATATCGATGGCCTTGAAATTTTTGGGGTCGGAGACATCAAGGCAGATCCTGTTCTCGTATCCCTCCACCATCAGTGTGTCGTCGGTTGAAGCATGTATCCTGTGCTTTAAAACAAGAGTTTTTTCTTCAAGGGCGTCAATTTTCGTAACAATTCGGATTGATTGGTGATATCTTGCTGGGCTAAGGTAACGGCAGGATGTTTCTGCCAAACCGAATAAAATTTTTCTCTCGCTCCAAAGCTCCCCGATATTCAGATTGATCTTTTCAAAGAATAGATGGCCGCAGGCATCGAGCCATTCGTAGTACCTGGGATAAAAAACAATGCCCAGGGCATCCAGGTCACCCCACATGATTTTCCGTTCAACAATGTTTTGTTGCATCGGTTACCTTCAATCAAAT
>JAUUWD010000197.1 GCA_030589225.1 Desulfobacteraceae bacterium
TGACAAAGGTTTTGATCTTCCCAGCCTGCGCCCCTGTGGCAAACCCAATGCTGACTACAAACACTACTGCAACAATCGACATCACTTTGATCCAGCAATTTTTCATACAACAGCTCCAAAAAGGATTTAGATCTATATAAAACTATTTACGGCATCATGCCATACTTTTTCAGCTTTTTGTGGAGGGTCTTCCGGGTGATGCCCAGGCGTCTGGCCGCTTCGCTTTTGTTCCCATCCGTGGATTCAAGGGTTTTTAGTATGGTAGCCTTTTCCACATCCTCGAGGGGCAGATCTGCCGGTACGGCATCCCTTGATGGGGATTTTTCCTCATCAGACAGCGCATCCTTGATGACCAGGGGTAAATCCTGTTCATCCAGGTACTCAGACCTGGACAAGACCACCGCCCTTTCAACGGCATTCATCAGTTCGCGTACATTGCCTGGCCAGTCGTATTTTAGTAATTGATCCATGGCCTGCGGAGTAAAACCCTCAATCTGTTTTCTGTTTTTCTCTGCAAACGTACTCAGAAAGTGCTGGGCTAAAAGAGGAATATCCTCTTTTCTTTCCCTTAGAAGCGGTACGTTCAGGGTAACCACATTAAGGCGGTAATAAAGATCTTCCCTAAATTTTTCGGACTCTACTTCCTGAATCAGGTCTTTGTTGGTGGCAGCTATTACTCTAACATCTACTTTGATCACTTCCTCACCGCCAACTCGTGTGATCTCCCTTTCCTGGAGGGCACGCAACAGTTTGACCTGCATCCCCAGCGACATTTCGCTGACTTCATCAAGGAAAAGACTACCTCCGTCAGCTTGCCGGAATCGCCCCTCCTTAAGTCGATGCGCCCCTGTAAAAGCACCTTTCTCATGGCCGAAGAGCTCTGATTCCAGCAGGGTTTCGGTAATGGCAGCACAATTCACCTTTACAAAAGACCCGTCCTTTCTGGGGCTGTTGAAGTGAATCGCGCCGGCAATCAGCTCTTTACCTGTACCGGAGTCGCCTGTGATCAGGACAGTCGCCTCGGATGGGGCAACCTGGGCCACGGTTTCCAGGAGCTTGACCATGGCCGTGCTGCGGCCAATCATATTTTGCCTGTCAAAATGGCTGCCCAGGGTTTCACGTAAAAGCCGGTTTTCCTCCTTTAACTGGCTGTGGTCCATGGCCCTTTCCATGGCCAACCTGAGCTCATCAAAATCGAGGGGTTTTGTGAGGTAGTCATAAGCCCCTTTTTTCAATGCCTCCACTGCCGTCTCCACAGAGGAGTAAGCGGTCATAATGATAACCGGTATGGCCGGGTTATAGGTCTTGATTCCGTCAAGCGCCTCCAATCCGGAAACCTTTAGCATTCGAATATCCATTAAGATCATGTCAAATGCCTGTTCATGAACCTTTTCAACGGCCACCTTGCCATCGTCGGCCTCTACAATTTTATAACCCCATCCGCTTAAAAGGGTCCTCAGCATTGTACGATGAGCCTGATCATCATCGACAACCAAAATAGTATTCTCTTTTTTCACAGGACTGAGGCCTCCCTGGAATAAGGTAATATTATTGTTACAGTGGTTCCTGTGTCATGTTGACTTTGCACCCTTACTGTTCCTCCGTGGGATTCGATTATCTTGTAGACAATGGCAAGCCCTAAACCCGTCCCTGATGATTTGGTCGTGAAATAGGGGTCAAAGATATGGGGCAGGTCCTCTTCTTTGATACCAGTGCCGGTATCTGAGATCGCGATCTCTATGTTGTTGGCAGCGTCATCCCGGTGAAGTTCCACCGAAAGGGTGCCACCGCTTTCCATGGCTTCAAGGGCGTTTAGGTAGACATTAAGAAAAACCTGCTTCATTCTATCAGCGTCAATTGATACTTCCTCCATATCAGGAATACTTTTTACATGAACACTGATCCCCTTACGGTGAGCATCCCCTTCAATCGTTTTCATGGAATCCTGAACCAGGGCTCCAAGTGACGTGGGCTTTTTCTTAATGCTCATGGGTCGGGCAAATTCCAGGAGTTGACCGATTACCCTGTTTAGCCGTTCCACCTCCTGAATCATAATCTCTGCCGTTTCTTGATCTTCGGGAACCTCTCTGTACCTCTCCTTGAAATATGTGGCGAATCCCTTAATGGAACTCAGTGGGTTGCGTATTTCATGTGCAATCCCGGCTGCCAGCTTTCCGATAGATGCAAGGCGCTGGCTTCTCTCTACCTCTCTCTTAAGATGTCGAATTTCGCTCAAATCCCTGAAAAGGATCACGTGCCCCAGGAACTCACCTCCCTCGTCTTCCAGAAAAGAGGCGATCGCCTCCATAGGGATGGTTTTTTTAGCCATCACAGGGCAGTCTATTTCCTTCACAATGATACGTCTTTCGGTTTTCAGCCGAGCAATGAGGTCCCACATTGGCCGGGGTAACACTTCTCGGGGCTTTTTCCAGAGGACTTGCTGAGATGATAGTTGAAGAACAGACTCGGCCGTCTGGTTGAAAGAAGCGATTCTACCATCCCTGCCGGTCGCTAAGAGGCCGATGGGCATATTTTCAACCAGGTTGTCTGAAAAGGCCTTGACTCTTGAAAGGGACGTCCTGGTTGAGCGGTATGCCTGGGCCAGAAAAAGTGACACAATGCCGGCGAAACCGATTAAAAGGAGTATAAGGGCCATCACTACAGTGTGACGCGCATCCTCTTTCCTTGCGATCTCTACCGGCTCCATGTCCAGCCCCACGAAAATCAATTGGGCCTCATCATCGGCGCCCACATGCAGATCCTTAGGTGGTTGACGCGACACATTTGACATCATTCTGCCGTGATGCCTGCGAAAGGGCCTGCCCGTGGGCGAAAACCGGCGGAAAACCTCAAACGTATCGGCTCCATCCGGATTTGATACCTGCCGCCACTCGATCTCTTTAGAGCTGGAAATTCGTTCAAGATCAAGACCCTTCCCGTAGTTTTTACCTATTTTCGCTGGATCATCGTGGGCCAGGATAGTACCTTCAGAATCGGTGACAATGAGATACATAATATCGGGTTGTTGTGCAGTTTCCATCAACAATTTCTGGAGCCGAAAACTACCTCCGCGCATTCCCATCATCCCCATCATCCCCGTTCTGGCACCTGCCTCAAATGACCTGATCAGGGCCGCTCCTTTTTCCACCATTAGTGTTGTAGTATTTTCTTTTTGGCGGTGGATGTTTTCAAGGGTCATGAATACAAAAATGGGAGCTAAAATCAAAACCGCTCCTATGATGATCCATGGAGGAATGCCAATCCAGTATCTTTTGGTTACTTTATTTTTCATAAATACCCTAAAAGGCAGTGATGTAAGTTGATCGTTGTCAGTTGCCCGTTGAAGCAAGAGGTAAAACCACATGATTCCAGAGAAATATCATTCCACCCTGTATATTCTTATGCTTCAGTCAACCACCTGAAATGCAAGTACAACCAACGACTAACAACGGACCACCGACACTACCAAAAACCGCGTTGTGGTTTTATTGCCGGATACTTTTTACCCAACTGGATACCATGCCTGCGTATTAAGTATCCACTTTTTTTGGAATCAAGGCAACAAAATAAGCCCCTGGAACTCCCAATTATCAAAATAAAGCTGTCATTTAAATATGTTACAGGACTTCTCCGCCATTTGGCACGGGCCTTGCTCAATAGGAAAGGTAACAAACAACAATTTAATTTTGAGGAGGGTTAAAAAATGAAAAGATTAACAGTTATTTTGGGAAGTGTCATGTTGGTTGCGGCTATAGCCTACCCCGTCTTTGCCTGGGGTCCAGGAATGGGAAGAGGGCAAGGGCAAGGTATATCGGGCAACAGAAGTGGCGGTCCAGGGTCTTGTTGGCGCTATGACAGAGGGTATAGCAACCTTACCCAGGAGCAGCGAGGCGCACTAAGTCAGCTCGACGAGAAGTTTTCTACCGAGACCGCTACTTTCAGAAATGAGATACGGGCCAAGTCAGATGAGATGAATACTCTTTTAAACGCACCCGATCCTGATGCTGAAAAGGCAAAGGCTCTTCAGAAAGAGATCATTGACCTCAGGGGTAAGATGGCCGAAAAGCGGCTTGACTTCCGGCTTGAGGCGCGCAAGATCAGTCCTGATGCACGGTTTGGCGGAGGATACGGTAAGGGTTATGGCCGTCACATGAAAGGCTACGGTCCCAGAGCCGACATGGGCTATGGCCGTCACATGAAAGGCTACGGTCCCAGAGCCGACATGGGCTATGGCAGGCACATGGAAGGCTATGGTCCAAGAGCTGGTATGGGCTATGGCAGGCACATGGAAGGCTATGGCCAGGGTCCCTGCTGGAATTAACCGTTCTGTGAAAAATGGGGTGGACAGTGGTTCCACCCCATTTTTCTGTTTAACTCAATCGCTGAACAAAATAACATTGGCCACACTGATGTGTATGAAATCATCAAGAATATCGCTGAAACTACGCCGTAAAATCTTTAAGTTGATCATTTTTCCCTTCAATGATAGAAGAGTTATGAATATATAGCTCAAATCCCTCCGAAAACATTTTGATATCCTTATCATGGCACGACTTTTTATAAATCCCAATGTCCAGCTTACACGCCATCAAAATGAGTAATAAATGTATGCCAGACATAATCTCAAAGGTTTTTAGAGAAAAG
>JAUUWD010000299.1 GCA_030589225.1 Desulfobacteraceae bacterium
AAATAGCCATGGTCCTTGTTGATACTTCGATTTGGGTATCCCATTTGAGGAAGGGAAACCCTCACCTTGAAACACTCTTGATGGATGGGGAGGTCATTTGTCATCCTTTCATAATTGGCGAGCTGGCGTGTGGGCATATCAAAAACAGGAAAGAAATCCTCTCGTTGCTTCAAGCCCTTCCCATGGCCGAGACAGCAGAGCATCAAGAGGTTCTGCACTTTCTTGAACATAATCTATTAATGGGCAAAGGCCTTGGTTATATTGATGTACACCTTCTTGCGTCTGCTTTGTTAACGGAGATTCCATTGTGGACATCTGATAGAAAACTCAAAGCAGCTTCCTCTGAACTGAACGCCTCCTATAGGTGAACTTGTGAGTCCGGGGTCAAATCTTTACTTTTGACATTTTTCGGGATGAGATTTCCCCTCTTGCCACAATCACCTCCTCCTCAAAGAACTCACCACCACCCTTCCACTATTGACAGTCGCCTTGAAAACTAATTCTAATAAACCAAATGATTTGGGAACTATGGAAAACATAAAATATATTGGACTACACAGAAATCCTTCTGCAAAGTGATTGATCAAAATATATATTTTATTGATTGACGGAAGGTATATAATAAGTATAATAACTATATTGTAATGGAATTTGAGTTCGATAGTCATAAAAGCGAAGAAAACAAAAAAAGGCATGGGATGGATTTTGTTGAAGCCCAAATGCTATGGGATGATCCTGACCGAATTGAAGTCCCCGCAAGAACTATTGACAAACCGAGGTTTATAGTGATTGGTAAAATCGCCGATACGTATTGGTCCGGAATCATCACCTATCGTGGTGAAAAAATTAGGATCATTTCAGTACGCCGATCCCGCAGGGAGGAGGTAGAAATTTATGAAAGCTAATGAGCTGGACAAGAAATTTGATGAAGGTGAAGATATTTCGAAATACCTCGATCTTTCACAAGCAAGAAGACCTGGGCTGGAACAGAAAAGGGTCAATGTAGATTTTCCGGTTTGGATGATCCACGATTTAGACAAGGAAGCCAAGCGTCTTGGTGTACCTCGACAATCCATTATTAAGATTTGGATTGCTGAAAGATTAAAAAAGGTTTCAGCCTGAACCTGATTCGTAAGAAGGGACTACGCTCTTGACAACCTGGTGAGCAGGCCCGCCAGTCCGCCACTCCGCCACAAAGACGGCGGACAAGAAGAACGGCGGGCAGGCACACAGTTTGTACCTTGAATCATTCGGCTTCCAGGGATTGGATCAAGGATTCAAAATGTGAGCTGCCGGTAGCCCCAAATCCTGTATCTCCCGCTAAAAACACATCCTTACTGGCACTTAACAGCTCGCAATGGCTGAGGATTTCATTTTCAGCCATCATGATCCCAAATCCTTTCAGCAAAGGCTCTTCAAAATGCGCCGCTGCGATTTGTCTGGCCGTTTTTGGTCCTTGCTTCAGAATCTTCAAGATGTCGGCGCACCTGTCAATGTGGTGCTCTATTAATTCATTGATCCTCAGCTGCAGGTTGATCTCATTCCAGTGATTATTATGGAACAGCCGATGTGCAGGCAGAACAAGCAAGTCGGTAAATCTTCTGCCGATTTGTTCCAGCTTTTTAAGGGACCGAATGTATGCCCTAAGCCCATAAATAGACTGGGCCTGGGTATTCTGCGGCTTGAGTATTTCCCTGACCTGGTCGAAAAACGCCTCCCTGGAGGGAAAAGGCGTAATTTGCGGAAGCACGGTGTCTCCCACAATGAGTGCCTCGCCTCCAACTAAGATGGCCAGAGCGTCGGGGCTGTGTCCCGGAACATGATAAGTATGTATCGTTTTCCCTATCTTGCAGTGACCATCTCCAATCTGTTCAATCTTCAGCCGGTTGCGTTCCTGGTGATACCCAAGACAATGTTGATTCGAAAACGACTCCGGCATAAAGCAATGCCAGCACGATGCGGGGAAGTTCTTATTGACATCAGCAGGAGCTTCCGTTGGATAGAAACGAATAAGACGATCATAAATACGATGGGCTTTAACTTTCGCTCTGGTTGATTCTACGATTTCAAAAAGACCGCCATCGTGGTCTTCATGGCCGTGGCTCAATACAATAAACTCAAGCTCGTTACCTGAAACGCCGGCAGATTCCATCATCTTAAGGAGCTTTTGGCCCATCCCGAATTTGCCGGTGTCCACTAAAAAGGGCTGGTCACCCAATACGAGATAATTCCAAGTCGGTCCCAGATCCCATTCCTTCACGTAGAAATTTTCGGTGGGCAGACCAATGATCTCAACTCCTGAGGGAAGCTTGAGCCGAATCGCCATATTGTTCCCGTTCTCTTCTCCCTCCTGTATAACTTCCACCATCTCTTGCAACATCAGTTTCGGCCTCCTCGATCACCACCAGTCGAATGGGATTCTGGCAATATGAAATCCATTCTTTCCTGAAAATACCTCCAAAGATTCCAGAAGATGCTACCCTAATCGTTTCTACTCCATCTATCAACCTTTTTCCCTTCCCCCATTCCCTTCCCAAGGGTCTATGAGCTTTGAGCTGTAAACTCTAAGCTGCTCACTGCCTACTGCTCTTTGGTAAGAACAGACGAGACATTTTCCCCGATGCAGTTATTCGGTGTGCCCGTTTCCGAGGAACAAATATGGCACGGTTTCTGGATCAAACGGAGATTTTGGCGGGACGCTCCTTCCCCCTCAATCCCTAGCAAAGGATTTGGTTTTTGGTTGGCTTTCCTTTTTTCCGAATGATTTGATTAAAACCCAAATTAAGGTATCTTTAAATCGTTATTGGCAAAACCGCTTACCTCAACCGCTAAGATTGCGGGGGACAAGATATCGATAGAATCGTCAATGTTTTGCGACTCTAAAAGGAAAACAAAAGCACCGAATGGGGAGATAAACAATGAAAACCTTCACCGCATATGTTGAATGGGATGCTGAAACAAAATTGTATGTCGGTATCGTTCCTGGAATCCAAGGAGCCCATACACAAGCAAAAAGCCTTGATGAGCTTAAGGAGAACCTTAGGGAAGTTCTGGAATTGTGTTTACAAATTGGGGACGTTGTTGACTATGTTGAATAACTCTAGCATCATGTGTCAAGAGGGACCCTCTTAAAAAACTAAGTTGACGAAGTGAGCCGGCCCGCCAGTAGAACGGCGGGCAAGGGCAAATCTTCACTTTTGACATTTTCGGGATCAAACCCTTACTCTTGCCACAATCATCGAATGAAAAAAATAGAAGCCACATGATCCAGGAAATTCTCAATCTTGCGGATGTTCGGATTAATGGAGACAGACCCTGGGACATCCGGGT
>JAUUWD010000153.1 GCA_030589225.1 Desulfobacteraceae bacterium
TGCTTATCATTGAGTGCTGTCAGGATTTTTTCCGGAGTGATGGGCAGATCCGTGATCCTGACACCAATGGCATCATAGATAGCATTGGCAATGGCAGGTGCGGTCGGAACAAGTCCGGGCTCACCAATTCCCTTGGCCCCAAAAGGTCCAGCCTCATCCCCCGGTTCAATTACGACGGGCGTAATAGGAATGACATCTTTGGCAGTAAGCATCTTGTAGTCGCGGAAGTTGGGGTTCATAACTCTCCCATTAACCACTTTTATCTCTTCCGTGAGCCCGTAACCCACGCCCGTATAGACTGCGCCATAGACCTGGCCTAATAAAAGGGTCGGGTTTATTGCCTTTCCCACGTCGTGGGCGGCGATAAGCTTAAGAATCGTTACCTCTCCTGTTTCTTCATCCACCTCAACCTCAACGCCTGTAGTGCCAAAGGCATAGGTCATGGACAAGTTCCCTTTCATTTCTCTGTCCAGCATCTCTGTGGGTGGATCATAGAATTCCTCGGCGACCACAACCCTGCTGTCACCCACCCCCACATGGAGCCCGCTTCTCACAACCTCACGCACATCCATCTTGAAATGAGGATGATCAGGATCACTTCTGGGAAAGACCATCCTGTCTTTTATGTCTAAGTTCTCGGGATTCGAAATCAGGCTGTAGTCAAGATCCGGTTCTACAAAATCGGGATCCTTTCTCTTTTTCCTCTTAAAACCGCCCTTGATCAATTTGGGCATGTATTGGACAGCCATATCCAGGATCTGTTTCTTGGCCTTTTCGCAACACCTGATTGCCGCATTGCCTGCCATAAAGGTATGTCGGCTCGCATGTGTTCCTGCATCCCACAAACATAATCCGGTATCACCCATGGTCAAGGAGACATCCTCGGGTTTAAACCCAAGCGTTTCAGCAACAATCTGGGAAATCACCGTGGGAGAACCCTGACCCTGATCGGTTCCACTCTCGAACACATCCACACACCCGTTCTGATCAACCTTAATCATAATCCCATGGCCGTCAGACATATATACCCTTGCGCCACCTGCAACATGAATAAGGGATGCCATGCCAACGCCTCTGGCCTTCTTTTTGTCTTTTTTCTTCTTGTCCCAGTCGAGTTTTTCTTTCACTGAATTAATACATTCTTCCAGGCCACAGGAGGTTATTTTTAACCTCTGAGGAGTTTCATCCCCAGGCTGATTGCGGTTTATCAGTCTGAATTCTGCAGGGTCAATACCGGCCTCTTCCGCCAGTGTATCCATTGATGTCTCCACGGCGAAATTTGCCTGCGGGTTCCCATAACCCCTCATGGCCTGGCAGTAGATATTATTGGTATAAACGCAGGTCGCCTCAAAAGATACATTAGGCACTCGGTAGAGTGACGACATAGGCATCATCATAACTGACGGAGTTGTGGCACCCCAGGATGTGTAGGCCCCATTATCCAGAAGAGCCTCGCATTTTCTGAAGGTAAGCCTGCCTTCTTTGTCACATCCCTGCTCTATGTTAAAGATGGCAGGTTGCCTCGGCGGAAGAGCAAAGAATTCCTCTTCCCTTGAAAACAAGATCTTTACCGGTTTTCTTGTCTTTAAGGCGAGTTGCATGCATATGAATTCGTAGATATCCGTATCCAGTTTGGTCCCGAAGCTACCGCCAACGATTGCATTCACAACCCTCACCTTTTTGCCCTTAAGACCGATCTGGGCGAAATATTCCATAATTCGCTGCTTATCCAAATGAATAACGTTAGCCTGATTATACAGGGTCAGGTTGTTATTCATATCAAACTCTGCAATACATCCGCTCGTCCCCATACAGCACTGATTGACCCAGGTGGTACTCACGCTGTCCTTTACTGTGTAAGCAGAAGCCTTGCGGCCCTTCTCGATATCTCCGGCATAGAACTTCCAGGGCAGCGGTAGGATGTTGCTTTTTAGAGGCCTTCCCCTTGCATCCACTTCGTGGACAAGGGGTGCCCCTTCCTTCATCGCCTCGACAGGATCAAAGACAGCGGGTAGTTCCTCATACTCCACCTTGATCAAACCCAGCGCTTCCTCTGCTATTTCGGGACTAATGGCTGCAACGGCGGCTACCTCATCGCGAAACTGACGAACCACATCCCTTTTCAGTACTGTTTGATCTTTTATGAATCCGACCCTCACATCAGGGATATCGTATCCGGTTAGGATCGCTCTCACACCGGGAAGTTTTTCTGCTTTGGACTTATCAATGTTTTTTATTTTTGCGTGGGCATATTTGCTGTAAAGCATTTTTCCATAGAGCATTCCTGGGCGTTTTAGGTCATCGATATAGATGGCCCTGCCTGTTACTTTGTCAGTCTCTATGGTTCTTGGAATGCTCTTTCCCACATACAGATACTCAGACATCACTTCCTCCGTTAGGTCCTTATTGAAAATTGTGTAAAAGAGAAAAACGTTAAAAGCATTTGAACATTTGAATTTTCCAGTTCACTTAGTGAGTAATTCTTTTCTATCGTTTTCTTTCGCGGCCATCCCTATGGCCTCGACAATCTGAATGTATCCGGTGCAACGACAGAAATTGCCAGAAATGCTTGTTCTGATTTCGTCTTCCGTTGGATCAGGGTTTTGATCCAGAAGGGACTTTGCAGACATGATCATTCCAGATGTGCAATATCCACACTGGACCCCGTTGTTTTCAATAAATGCCTTTTGAAGTGGGTGCAACGCTCCTTCAGCACTGGCAATACCCTCGATGGTGGTCACTGATCTTCCTTCTATCTCGGGAATTGGATACAAACATGAACTAACTGCGTCGCCATCTACAATAACTGTGCATGCGCCACACTCACCGACCCCGCACCCTTTTTTCGCACCGTTCAATTCAAAATATTCCCGGAATGTCTTTAAAAGCGACCACGTAATCGGAACCTCTGCTGTTACGGGATCACCATTTAAGGTAAAAGAAACTGACACCTTTTTCATCTCGAGCTCCTTAGTACTAATGATTTCTGGTAACCATTCACCGCCCGTTCGCTTCGCTCTCTTGAGGCGCAAAGAACGCTGAGTTAAATCAGTTTTTTCTCTGCGGCCTCAGCGTCTCTGCGGTGAACTATTATAATTTCTGATACGTTCAGCAGCCAACCTGGCCATTCGGGGGACAAAAATCCGTATAATTCTTTCGCGATACCATGCTGCACACCTCAGGCTGTCTCTGAGAGAACAACAGTCTCGGGATGATGCGATTTTTCCTGCCTCTCTCAGCACATCATCGTCTAAAGTCTTCCCTTTCAAAAACTCCTCGGCCTTATAAGCCCTGATGGGTGTTGGCGCAGCCACGGTTAGGGAAATCCTTGCATCAGATATCTCTTTGTTCTCAGACAGCTTGATAGCAACGGAAATTCCCAATAAAGGGAGCTCCATTGCCTTCCTTCTTGAATGTTTCCAATAGGCGCTTCCAAAGCCTTCCATTTCCGCTGGTATTTGGAATTCAACAAGGACCTCTTCTGCTTTTCGCACGGTCCTGTAAGTCCCGGTAAAGAAGTCAGCTATGGGTACGCTGCGCCTTCCCTCAGGTCCCTCCAGTACGACGGTGGCGTCAAGCGCCAGAAGCGGGCCGGAAGTGTCTGCTGAAGGGGCAGCGTTACAGATATTCCCTCCAACCGTTGCAACGTTCCTTATCTGAACCGATCCGACCTCAGAGGCGCCATCATGTAAGGCAGACAACTCGGTTTTGACCAGATCTGACTGCTCCAGCATCCTGTGAGTGGTCAGGGCTCCGATATGGTAACCGTTGTTTTTTCTTATGTATCTAAAATCCTTAAGTCCCCTCAGAGATATCAAAACCTCGGGAGCCTTTTTCGTGTTCCTGATTTTGACCATCACATCGGTACCCCCTGCAATCAGGGTGGCCTTGGGGCCGTATTCTTTGAGAAGGGTGAAGACCTCTTTCAGGCTTTGAGGCTTCTTGTAATCATAGTCGATCATGTCCATACCCCTTAATCGTTGTCGCGATTATCAAACACTCTCTTGCTCTTTCTCTCGGATCTCGGTAAACACCCGTAATCCACCAGCTCTACATTTCCACTCACCAAGATCTCTTTCTTGATCTGTGTACTTATTTTTTTGCTCAGTTCACTGTCCTGGTTCTTGTCAACACCTTCGCTGCGCTCAACTTTGATGGTCATATAGTCTTTACCATCTTCTTTTCTATCGAGAATGATCTGAAATTCACTGCCTATTTCATCGATGCCTGACAGGACATGGTCGATCTGGCCCGGATAGATGTTAACGGCCCTGAAAATAATCATGTCGTCAGAGCGTCCCAGGAGCCGATCGTGCCTCGGCAGAATAGATCCGCATGGACACTCCCCGGAAATCAAACGGGTTAAATCCCTGGTCCGGTAACGAATGAGGGGGGCAGCTTCTTTCCTTAACGTGGTCACTACCATTTCTCCAGTCTCTCCCTCGGGAACCGTGTTTAGCGTCTCAGGGCCCAGTATTTCCAAGATATAGTAGTCGGCCCAATAGTGTATCCCGGTATGATAAGCACAGTCCAGGCCGGTTCCCGGACCGTAAAGTTCAGTCATGCCCGGGATGTCAAACATGTGCTCAATCCCTAAAAGATCACCAATCCTCTTTCTCATGGCATCACTGGTTCGTTCTGATCCGAAGATCATTTTTTTGAGATTTATTTTGTCTTTGATACCCCGCTTGTTTACCTCTTCAGCCATTAAGAGCCCCATGGACGCAGTGCAGCACATGACGGTGGTCTGAAAGTCAATCAGGAACTCGCACTGCATGTCCAGATTTCCTGGGCCTGCAGGGATGGCCATGGCGCCAAAGGCTTCGCATCCCATCTGGAAACTGATCCCGGCTGTCCAGACACCATACCCCACAGCGATCTGGACCCGGTCTTCCTGAGTGAGTTGAGCCATCTCATAACAGCGTGCAAAGAAATGTGTCCAGTCTTCTATGTCTTTCTGCGTGTCCCAGAGGACTTTACGTTTTCCAGTAGTGCCCGATGAGGCATGAATGCGCACAACCTTTTCAAAAGGCACAGAGAGCAGCGGAAACGGATATCCTTCCTGCAGATCTTTTGATGTTGTGAAAGGAAGCTTGTCTAAGTCATCAAGGGAGCGGATATCTTCAGGCCGGACACCTGTATCGTCCATCTTTGCCTTATAAAAAGGTGATCCGTTGTAGGCATGGTTCACTGTCCAT